>JALEQJ010000012.1 GCA_022764505.1 Phocaeicola sp.
TTTATGGGTTCTTTCAAAGCATTCTTCTATCAGGGTTTCGCAGCCCTCTTTGGTGCAAGTCTCAAAAAAGAGTTTAATCCCGAACAAGTGAAAGAAGACAAAATGATAGAACACATCATCAAGAGAATAGAAGCCGGACAATTGTAGGAATGCCTACAGCTACCACACCTTTATTTCTCTTTCTGTACTACTCAAAGCAAGTTTTCGGTTATTCACAATCCACTCTCATTACCGCATAAACCATACAATATAATTCTGCTTTCATTTACCCTTAAAGTACTGTCTTTGTGCTACAAATGCTTAACAAAAAAAAAAAAAATGAAAGCTTTTTTCAGAAAATAGAAATAGTCTAACTTTGTCCCATCTATTCTATTAAATAGAAATTTAGAAAGAAACGGTATGTTTCATTTTATCTACAGAAAGCAGTAAAACGAAAATGAGTGAAAGTAGAGTAATGGTTTTCCACATACATCGGTGCTGACCATAGAATAAATTGATTTATAACGACCTCACGTTTCTTAGTTTAATTTACACTCCTAGGAGGGCAAGAGATATAGGCACAATAACTAAAAATATTATCAAAACAATGAAGAAAGAGTATGTAACCCCCACTGTGGAAGTGTATCCTTGTACGCCTCCTCTTAGTTTATGCAACACCCTCTCTGTAGAAGGAAATGTGGACGAATGGACACAGGAAGACACAGAAATGGAAGATTTCACTTATTAAAAAACACACATTACAAAGACTTATATGAGATTAAACGCTAAATGGCTTGGTGCATTCTTTGTAGCAGGCATCGTAGTACTGTCTGCATGCAGTAAAGAAGATACACATACGGAACAGCCCTCAAATCCTTCTACAGATTCCGGATATAAAATAAAAGAAGGAACAGGGGAGAAAGTAAAATTAGAATTTGCAGGAGAATTGGATCTCTCCGGTATGAATGGTACAAACAAAGACAGTCGTGCCTACACGCTTATTACCAAAAACGGAGAATACCATACAGCTCCTGTCATAGATATGGAGAAATACAAGGCTACACCAAGAGCCTTATTGATACGCTTGGCAGAAGAGAGTGATCCTACCAATATTACAGAAATACTCGTAACAGACCTCAAGATAGAGGGCAACCGTGGCAGTTATAAATTCTCTTACAAGAAGGAAGTAGCACTCCAAGCCGGACAATCTTTCTCTACAGGAAAATGGTATATTTCTGCTATCTATGGAGGTACAGCCGCTAATCCTGTAGATTTCGAATTAACACCACGGTTCCTTACAGATACAGAGGGAAGCACCACAGGTAGCGACTTTGCAGGAGCTTCTATGGTCATACCTTGGACACGTATCTATACCAAAGCCAATCCCTCTGCTACAGACACCGATACCAATCCACAAACAGGTATGAGTGCTGCCGCTATGTCTCAACTTTCTCCGGATTTGGGACGTAATACACAGTTAAGACTCAAGCCGGACGGAGTGCTTTTCCGTGTACGCCCCGTAAGCCGTCTTGTGGATAATGTGCTTTATTCCAATATACGTGTTTTCTCACAAGACATAGTGATAGGTACACACAAATACGAAAAACCCACCACACTCACTGCAGCGGAACTCCAAAGCGGTAACTTCCCTAAAGTTACTTCTACTGCAAAAGCTTATAATAGTACCAACGATGCTCCAGAAGCACAAGTAAGTATAAAAGATTTGAAAGGGTTCTTCCTTCCTTCCGGAGGCTACGGACGTGCCGAACTCTTGGTATGGGGGTTCCCGGTAGAAGGACAAGCTACAGATGCAAGTAAGAAAACAGAAATTCTCGTAGTCTCTTCCGGTAGATCTCATTCCTCTGTTGCACTTTACCTTACACACCCTTCACGATGGACTACAGATTTGAAAGTGGTGGAAGACAGTAGTGATCCGGATCATGGAAAAACTGTACCATACGAAGCACAAGACATAGTAAACAGTCATAAAATACCAGTACAAGACAATGTCATAGCCAAGCGTTGGGGTGCACAACCTGCTTTCCAAAAGGTAAAGAAAAAAGAATACAAACGTGGTGTAGCTTACCTTATGCTTCCTGTAGTAGACGCAGACGTACAAATAACAGAACGCTATACCTCTCTGCAAGGAAAAGATACAGGTGCGCGCTACGGTATGATAGAAATCTACAATCCTACCCTGCGTAATATAGACATCTCGGACTATGCCTTAGCTCGTGTAGCCTGCACAGGTATGGAAGATGCCAATCCGGATACACAAAGATCTTTCTGGCAACAAGTAGAAGCAAAAGGCATTCTCTATGCGTTCCCTGTACAAGATCCTCTGATGAAAGGGCAAAAAGCTTTTGTAAATTCAGATGACCCCTTTAGCGTGTCCGAAGGAACAGGCCCTGCTACTTCTACTACACATTTATTCCGAGATGCCTTAGTATTACCTATTGGACGTAAGCTGGGAGGTAGCGCTACGCTCGGAGCTAAGATACAAGGAACTCGTTCTCTCTCTTCCAATTTTCAACTTACCGATCCAAATATCCCCTCTATTACACCACTTGGAAGTACAGCCAAGCCTGAGTACGTAGCGTGGTACAAGGATTATACAACACAACTCGGCGGAAGCACAGCTTTCAACGAGAATGGTAGCAATATCTTGGAACCGGGGCAGACTATGATTATCCTCACCAACGGTTACCGAAATGCTACAGACTACGCAGCTACTACTGCCCTCATCAATGACATAAAAAGAGCTATAGGCACTAAGTATTGTAAATACGTAGTAGCCATGAACAATGCACAAGATGAAACTGCAGTTCCTCTATCTGCAAATGCTGGGGTACTCACACTGGGAGATTACGATATCCCTATGCTACTCAAGAAACGCACTTCTCCGGAAGGCATCGTTTACTATCACCTCATAGATGGTTTATGGAGCGATGGAAATAATGCTTATGCGATAGCCGGATACTTGGGCTACACAGGTAAAGAATTTACCGTTTTCCCAGACAAACGTGGCTTGTTCTACCAATATATTAAGGCACGTGTTGATAGCAAGGCAGGACTTCACGAAAAGCGTTCTGTAGGTGGTGCTATCTTCAATAATCCTATCGGGTTTGAACCAGATCAAGTAGAAACACTCCCATACTCACCGGGTACAGATAATTTCGCCAGCTTCGGTGTGTTGCTTTTCAATCAGTACAGTGCAGTACGTGATGCCGGCAAGTACACCCAGAAATGGTAAAATAAGGACTTCGGTTCTCTTATAAAAGAAGAAACAGGTGTATCGCAATGAGCGATACACCTGTTTTTTTATACATACAGCCTACGCATAAAAGCAGTATCTTTGCCTACAGAAAATGGAAAAATTCAATGTACATATATTAGGCTGTGGTTCTGCCTTGCCTACCTCCAAGCACTTGCCCAGTGCGCAAGTAGTAAATATAAGAGAAAAGCTCTTCCTCGTAGACTGTGGAGAAGGCACACAGCTACAGTTTCGCAAGGCACGACTGAAGTTTAGCAGGCTGAATCATATTTTCATCTCACACTTACACGGTGATCATTGTTTCGGACTGATAGGATTGTTCTCCACTCTCGGGCTATTGGGACGTACTGCTCCCCTGCATATCTATGCACACGCACAGGGAGAAAGACTCTTACAACCGTGGATAGATTATTTCTGTAATGGAATGAAATACGAAATAGTTTTTCACGCTATAGATCCTAAGCAGACTACCATTATCTACGAAGACAAAAGCCTCACAGTGGAAACCATACCCCTGCAACACAGAGTACCTACGTGTGGCTTTCTGTTCAGAGAAAAGCCTATGCCTCGGCACATCATCAGAGAAATGATAGACTTCTATCAAGTTCCTACAAGCCAGATTTTGCGTATCAAAAACGGTGAGGATTTCATTACAGAGGAAGGCAAGGTTGTATCTCATACTTTGCTTACCACTCCCTCAGCTCCTCCACGCGCTTATGCCTATTGTTCGGACACGGCATATCTTCCCTCCATAGTTCCACAAATACAAGGTATAGATCTTCTCTATCACGAAGCCACGTTCTGTGCAGAAGATACGGCACGTGCCAAAGAAACTATGCACACCACAGCCGTTCAAGCAGGACAGATTGCGGCAGCTGCCCAAGTGAAAAAACTACTCATAGGACATTTCTCTGCTCGGTACGAAAATGAAGATCTCTTACTGAAAGAAGCCCAAGCACATTTCCCGGAAACCTGCTTAGCACACGAACAAATGACCCTCTCCCTCTAATTTTTCTACGATATGAACCCTTCTACAGACGCTACACAAAAAACAGCCTCATTTGAACAGCACTTGGCTACGCACTTGCCACAAATCTACCGGCACACCTTGCGTATGGGGTTTGCGCACGAAGAAGCCTTAGGCTTATTGGAAAATATCTATCGCAATATGTGGGGGAATATGGCTTTCTTCGCACAGCAAGAAGATATCACACTCTGGATTTACAGATATGCTTTTCTTGAAATTCAAGCTTATGCTACACAGCACCCCGATTCTACAGGAAAAACAGGCGTACAAACGCTTTCTCCCAAAGAACAATGGCTCATCTACCTCACAAGTATTGAAAAATTCGGTATAGAACAAGTAGCAGAAATACTTCTCATAAAGCCCAAAGTCTGCAAAGAACTCTACGAAAGCACTACACAAAGCTTGCAACGTGAACAATGGGTTCTGGCAGACACTACAACCGGCGGTTTTACCAAGGAAGAGATAGAAGATTGGAGAATAGCTCTGCATACGTCCCTACCTCCACAAATTCCACAGACTTTTTCTCTCTGGCAACGCATCAAGCCTTGGGTGTATATGCTCGCTATGTTTGCCGGCATTATGCTTATGATTGCTATGATGAAAGAATGTAGTACTACGGTTAAATAGCAAAACTGCAATTTTATTTTAGATTATCAACGGATTTGGCAACCGTGCAAATTTTGACGCTGTGCTGTCAAAGAACTCTTTCTTATGTAAATATAGGAAAAGCCAATATCCATTATCAGAGTCTGACCGTCCATCTTTGTAAATTATTCATTGGGAAAGAGATAATTTCGTGATTTATAGCTACCTTTACGTCTGAAGACAAAAGCATAGACCCTATGGTAAAGATAACTGTTCAAGATACAGACATCAGTGTTGTCAAGTATAATGAGGAGGATTACATCAGTCTTACAGATATGGCACGAAGCCAACTGCAAGAGCATATAATCTTTCGTTGGCTCAGCCTCAAAAGCACTATTGAATATCTTGGCGAATGGGAAATGTTGTATAACCCCGATTTTAATTGTACCGAATTCGGTACAATTAAAAATACATCAGGAAACAACAACTGGTAGTGTCCTAAAAAAGTGTGTAAGCCAATCTTCTTCTCCATTCGAGGCATGATTATTGATACAGTTTATTATTTTGCTTTTTTGTTGTCATCGCTTAGAGACTCCTTCCTCCAGCCACTCGCCTATATATGGTAGTTTCTTAGAGTAAGTTGTTTCAGTCTTGCTACGGGCGACCTCTCCGAGCAGGAAGAGCACTGCCAGTGGTGATGGCATAGTGCCTCGCATCTTCAAGACACGCTTGTAATCCCTATTCAGACGCTCTATCCAATTGGTGGTATATATCATTCTCTGCACCTGAGGAGGGAATTGCAAGTAGGTGAAATGGGCGATGTTGCGCTCGTGCTTAAACTTACTAAACCTGGGATATGCCTTGCTCCATTTCTCCACAAAGTTACAGAATAGTTGGTATTGTTGCATAACGGATTTACCTTTCTGCTCCATTGGAAATATCTTTTTGAGTTCTTCCATGAGCATAGCTCGCTTCTTATAAGGCACTAACGCAGCCATATTCCGCTTAAGATGTGTCACGCATAATTGATGCTTTGCCGTGTGGAAAGACTCTGCTACAGCATTCTCTATTCCTGTGAGAGCGTCTGAGATAATAAGGTCTATCTGTCTCACGCCCCGCTCGTGCAAGGCGAGAAGCTCCTGCTTCCAGTTAATCGCCCCTTCGGTAGGGTGATTAACTATCCCCAAGACCTCACGCCTGCCATCTGGCAAGAGCCCGAGGAGGGTATAATAAGCCTCCCGGCGCACGCTATCCTCCCTGCGAATAGGGCTAAAGGTCGCATCAATGAATACTGCCAGATATCGACTGGAGAGTTCCCGATTGAGCCAAGCCTCGACCTCTTCGGCACAAGACCTTGAGAGATAACTCACTTGCTGTTTGCTGTAATGTTTGCCGTAGAGTTCTTCGGCTACTTCGCCTATCTGCTCCGTGGTTAATCCCTTGCTGTAAAGACTCGTGAAAAGGCGGGCACGCTCCTCATCCTCTCGCTTAATCACAGCCAAGAGTACGGGGTAGAAACTCCCTTGACGAGTACGAGGCACTTTCAGATGAAACTCATAATGTCCATAACAGAAGTGGCGTGGGCGAAAACCATTA
>JALEQJ010000013.1 GCA_022764505.1 Phocaeicola sp.
TAGCCTTTCTCTAATTTGAGGCGATCAACCTCTGATAATTCAAGTACTTTTATTGGTTTCATAATTCTACTTTTTCTATAAAACGAAAAATGAGCCATGTTAGTACTTATATATAAAAATAATTTAGATCACTTACTTATAATAATGAATTTGTCTTCAGTTATAAAAATAGTAATCAGCGTTCTGTTAACCGCAATTTTCTCTCAGATTTGCTTGGCGCAGGAATTAATGGAAATAAACGGGACAGTGCGTTCAGATTCCGGAGAACCTTTATTGGGTGTTACTGTTGTCATTCTAGGTACAACAACGGGAACTACCACAGATAGTGATGGAAAGTTTATACTTAAAGCTCATAAAGGACAAACTTTGGAAATAAGTTTCATAGGAATGCAAACTCAAAGAGTAAAAGTCTTGTCCGGTATCATGAATATAACGCTAAAAGACAATATACAGGAAATAGAAGAAGCGGTAGTTACCGGCTATCAAAGCATAAAGAATAGGGTATTTACAGGAGCTGCCACTTCGGTGAATCTGAACGATATTAAATTAAATGGTGTAGCAGATGTGTCACGCATGCTTGAGGGACGTGTAGCAGGTCTTTCAATACAGAACGTTACAGGTAGCTTCGGTTCAGCACCTCGCATCAATATCCGTGGTGGTGCTTCTATCATGGGCAATGTCCAACCTCTATGGGTTATTGACGGTGCTGTGTATGAAGATCTTGTTTCGCTTACACTTGACCAATTGGCTTCGGGAGATGCTGTTACACTCATCAGTTCTTCTATTGCAGGATTGAACGCTTCGGACATAGAAGATATACAAGTACTGAAAGATGCTTCTGCTACATCTATCTATGGAGCCAGAGCTTTGAATGGTGTGATTGTAATCACCACTCGTGCTGGGAAAAGAAATACTCCAAACAGATTTTCTTATTCATACGAACTGAGTATGAGAGCTATTCCTTCATATAAAGATTTCGACTTGCTCAATTCGCAAGAGACAATGTCTATCTATCAAGAAATGAATAGAAAAGGGTATTTTTCTATAAAAAATACATTATATGGACGTCGCAGTGGTGTTTATTACCAAATGTATAAGGCACTTGGAACCGTTGATCCATCTACGGGACGATATTATCTGGAAAACACGGACGAAGCGAAACGTGCATTCATGCGTGAAAGAGAGTATGCCAATACCGATTGGTTCAAAGAATTGTTTACATATAACCCTATTCATACTCATACTGTTACCTTCTCGGGGGGAGGAGAGACTTCCACTATGTATGCTTCCGTTGGTTTCTATGATGATAGAGGTTGGACGATAGCCGATAACGTGAAACGTATCACAGCAAACATTAAGAACACATTCTACTGGAAAGAAGATAAAATTAAGGCTACCATATCTGCACAAGGAAACTTACGTACCCAAAACTCTCCGGGTACAATTCCTCAGCGAAAGAATACGGTAACCGGAACATTTGAACGAGATTTTGACATCAACCCTTTTGCTTATGCTTTGGGAACAAGTCGTACATTACGTTCTCGCAATGCAAATGGCGAATTGGAATACTATCGTAACAACTGGGCACCATTCAATATCTTGAATGAGTTTGACAACAACTATCTGAAAACAGAAGTTCTTGATTTTAAACTACAAGGCGAACTCTCATACAGACTTAATGATAATTTAGAAGCGAAAGGGTTGATGTCCGTACGCAATGCCGTTACTAAAAGTTCTCATTTTATCACCGAGCATTCAAATGTGATACAAGCTTTCCGAGCCAATGAAACCCCTTATGTGGCACAAGAAAACATCTATTTATTAAAGAGTAAAGATAATCCATTACAACTGCCACAAATAGCACTAACCCACGGAGGAATGTTCAACAAGACAGAAATATCTCTGCGTAGCTATTTAGGACGCTTTGCACTAGATTACAACAAACACATTGGCAATCATGATTTACGCGCTTTCGGATTTACCGAAATACGCTATACAGACCGCACTATAAATCCATTCCAAGGTTATGGTATACAATATGATAAAGGGAACCAAGTGTTTACTAATCCTTTGATTTTTGATAAACTCGCCAATGAAGGAAATACTTACTTCTCTCTTACCGAGCACTACGAAAGAGGAGTAACTCTCTCTGCCAGCGCGACCTATGGATATAAAGGGAAATATATTCTCAATGGTGTATTTAACTATGAAGGCTCAAATACAGCAGGAAAATACAGTCGTTCTCGCTGGTTACCTACTTGGAATATTGGTGTAAAATGGAATATAGACCGGGAAAAATTCATGAAGAAGAATACCGCTGTTTCTAAGCTTGCTTTACGTGCTAGTTACGGATTGACGGCTAAAATGAATGAGCAAGCTATTAATTCTACAGCTGTATTCAAGCATTTGATTCTTAATCGCACTTTGTTGAAAGACAGAGAGAATGCCTTGCGCATCTTGCATCTTGAAGATCGTGATCTGACATGGGAGAAAATGTATGAATTAAATCTTGGATTGGAACTTGGATTGTTCAACAATCGTATCAGTGCAACGTTTGATGTCTACCAACGAAACTCTTTTGATCTGATAGATCTTATTCGGACTTCCGGTGTGGGAGGACAATACTACAAGTATGCTAACTTCGGAGATATGCGCACACAGGGAGTGGAATTAGCACTGCAAACCAAAAACATTATAACCGAAAACTTCAGTTGGACCACAGCTTTCACTATTAGCGGTATGAAACAAAAAATCACTCGCTTACTGAATACACCCAATACGTTTGACATGGTAGCAGGAACTGGGCGAGGAAATATTCTCGGGTTTCCACGAGGCTCTCTATTTTCTTTTAATTTTCAAGGTCTGGACAAGAATGGTCTTCCTACTTTTGATTTCGGACTTTATCCTTCCAACCAAAATGCGAATAGTAAAATATCCGGAGCTGATTTTCTTGATACCCAATATTCTAAGTCGTATCTTATCTACCACGGTCCTATTGATCCTACTTATATAGGGGGAGTATCAAATACATTTAAGTATAAGAATTGGGAGCTCTCATTTTTCGTTACTATGCAAGCTGGTAATAAGATTCGTCTCAATCCGACATTTGATCCATCATTTGCAGATCTGAACGTCTTTTCCAAAGAATACTACGATCGTTGGCTTAATCCGGGTGATGAATTGAAAACGAACGTTCCAGTTATCCCTTCGCAAGATTTGATTCACACTTTCGGAAAAGAGAATATTGAAAAGGCTTATAATACTTATAATTTCTCTCAACATAGAGTAGCGGACGGAAGTTTTGTACGCATGAAGAGTATCTCATTGGAATATAGATTTCCTAAGACACTTCTTTCTAAGTTCAAAATCAGACAAATGAGTGTAAAAGCAAATGTAACCAATCCGTTCCTGATTTATGCAGACAAAAAACTAAAAGGACAAGATCCGGAATTCTACAAATCGGGAGGAGTTTCATTGCCTACGCCAAAACAATATACGATGACATTGCATGTAGAATTTTAATCGCATTGAAATGAAAAAAATACTCTATTTAAGCATCATACTCACACTGCTTACAGCATGCCAAGGCTATTTGGAAACAAGCCCAGACTCTACTTTCAATGTGAAGATAGACAGTGAGGAAAAAATAGCCGAATTGCTATCCGGAGCTTATCCGGAAGCCAGTTACTTCTCTTTCTTGGAAGCACGTACAGACAATGTAGGAGAACGTGTAAACGGTGTCCATTCACGTTTGAACGAAGCCATGTATTATTGGGAAGACTACGATCAAGAAGATTTGGATACTCCTTTGAACTATTGGAACGCATGCTATGCAGGTATTGCACAAGCTAACCAAGCGTTGGAACTTCTGAGTAAATATCCCAAAAGTGCTCGTGTAAAAGCTTTATATGGTGAAGCATTTCTATTACGTGCTTATCTGCACTTTATGCTGGTAAACATTTGGGCAGAGCCGTACGCTACATCTAAATCCCAAACAGCACCCGGTATACCCTACCTGACAAAGCCTGAAAAGAATGCTGTGGTAGATTACAAGCGTGGAACTGTAAAAGAGGTGTACGAAAAGATTGAAAAAGACCTGAAGCTTGGAATTTCTCTGGTAGATGACAATTATTACAGTAAACCCAAATTCCACTTTAACAAAAAAGCTGCTTACGCTTTCGCTTCCCGTTTTTATCTGATTAAAGGAGAATGGGAACTTGTTGTAGCCTATTCAGATTATGTGCTCGGTATAGACCCTAAACCAATTCTTCGGAATTGGGAGAAGTACGGAAAAGAGTTTTATTTTAACCGTAAGCACCTTCATACACGCTACACAAGTACTGAAGAACCTGCTAACTTATTGCTCACTACTACGGAATCAAGAATAGCTCGTAACATAGCTACTGAAAAATTCGGAGTAACCAATAGAAGTGCAGATAAAGTATATAATCAACACGGGATAGATGGGTGTAATGAATTTAAAAAGATGAAGATGCAGCCGTTCTTCCTTTTTAACTATGGAGACGGACGCATAAGTGACGGACAATACATAGGTAAATTTGATGAACTTTCGTTATCGGGCTATACAGGTATAAGACCGAAGGATTTGTATGTTACTAATGTCTTATTCTCTACAGATGAGGTAATGCTTAACAGAATGGAAGCATATGCCATGATCGGAGAATACGAAAAGTCTATCAAAGACTTGCTTACTTATCTTTCTGTAAAATTTGGTATAACTCCTCCTTGTAACCACTTGGATTACACACAAACAAGCAGTGATAACTATCAGATTTTTACTCCATTTTACGGAATGAGTATAAAGCAACTAGCCTTGATAAAAATTATTTTAGGATTCAGACAACAGGAGTTCATGCACGAAGGATTGAGGTGGTTCGATATCCGTCGTTTTTATATACCGGTAAAGCGTACATCAAAGTATAAGTTTTATAAACAGTTGGAGAAAGAAGACCCAAGAAAGCTTTTACAAATACCGAGCGAAGCTATCAATAGAGGATTAGAACCTAATCCTCGTTGAAAACCAATATCTATAATGGACAGAAATATATTAAACACATGAAAATAAAAAACTACAGAGATAGATCCTGCAACCTTATCGGAAAAAGTCTGTATTTGTTTATCGCATGCTTGCTATTGGTCAGTTGTGAAAAGCAAGCAGCTTTATCCGATCAAAGTGTAGTGGACTTAAGTAGGATACAACGCAAGAGAACAGAACTTGACAAGTGGATCTTAAATACATTTACACTTCCTTACGGTATCGAAATTGAGTATCGTTGGGATAAAAATGTGTCGCAAAGTGGAAGCTACACTTATCCTCCGGAAGCAGCCAATGTAAAAAGCGTACTTGAAACCATCAAAGCATTATGGCTTGATCTCTATACAGCTTCCGATATAGGAGGAGAGAAGTTCTTTCTGGGAAAGAACCCTGTTAAGATTTATATGTATGGTGGGAAGAATATAGATGGAAATGGAGTAGAGCTTATCGGGAATACGGAAGCAACGACCAATGAGATGTTTTTATACAATGTCAATGATTTTGACCCGAAAGATGAGGATAAAGTGTTTCTCTTAATGAGAAGTGTGCATCATCAATTTGCAAAACATCTGATGGTACTTTTTCCTTATGACAGGAATAAATTCTTGAGCATGAGTAGAAACAAATACTTGGAATCAACCAAACTCATAGCTACGTTATTTAAAGGAACAACACAGGGACGCGAGTTGTTAGCTCTTTCCCGCTATGCCAATAAAAGAGGATTCTTTACTTTCCATTCTTTTCTCTCTGCAGAAGATGATTTTGCCGAAATTATCAGTGTAAAGCTGACACATAGTCCTAAAGATGTGCTAAAAGCTTTGGCAGAAGCCAAAGAACCGCTTCATGACGCAGATCCTGAAGTTCAGCAAATTTATGATGAAGAAGCACGTCAAGCATACAAAGAGCTGACAGAAAAGCAGGCATTTGTTGAAGACTTCTTTAGCAGGGAAATTAAAATTTCGCTCAACTATCTTCAACAAAAAAGCATGAAACAATTAAAAGCATATATGAAACAAAAAAAATAAGTATGAAAATAGGAATCCAACTACTTCTTCTGATCGTGATTTGTTGCTCCTGTAAGGAAGAGTCTATCTTTGATTCATCTCCTTCCGAGCGGAATGCAAGACATATCAGTGAACTGAGGAAAGAGCTTACAGATGCTCCTCATGGATGGTGTGTCACCTACTTTCCACGGACGGACTCATTGCTTTTTACAGATGTGAAAGCTCCCATATCAAACTACGAATACAACAATAATTATGGATATGGTGGTCATTGCTTCTTCATGAAATTTTCAGATGATGGAACGGTAGAAACCATAGCCGATTATGACGAGGCGAGTATAACCAATAGCCATATTAGTGAATTTGAAGTAAGCCAGAATACGTTCACCCAACTGAGTTTCACCACTTATAGCTATCTACATCGTTTGGTGAATAATCAATTTGTAGCTTCTTCCGATTTTCTTTATACAGGCAAAGACATTGATGGAAATCTTGTTTTTCGTACAGCTTCGTATATAGAACCAGCTCGTGAGTATATCGTCTTTACCAGACTGAAAAACGAAAAAAGTTGGGCGGAAGGCATGCGTAAAGTCCACGAAAACATCTCGTTTTTCCAAAATATGAAAAATCCTCAATTGGTAATAAGAAAAGCGAGTCGGATATATTTCCGTAGCGACATGCAAACAAGGAGCGTTATAGCAGACTCTAAAGACGAAAATGCGAGGAAAAGAAAAGAACAGGAAGAATACCAACGCTATCATCTTTTCCTTTTTGCCAAAAATCCTTATGCACCACAAGGCTGGCCAAAAGAGGTTGTTGGCTTGGGGTCCGGATTTGTTGGTACGACAATGGGATTAACATTCAGACCCGGCATACGATATAGTAACAACTATACGTTTTACGACTTCCGAAGAGATGGAGATCGGTTTGTTTGCGAACTTGTGAAAGTCTTTGACCCTTATAGCAAGACAGAGCGTTGGGTTAGTAAGCATCTTGCCCCAAATGGAGAAGAAACTGGAGTTATAGCAGAAATTTGGGATCAATTTAATAATCAGAAAAAATAAAGCAAATATGAAATATATCTGGATAATAAGTTTATTACTGGTATGTAGTTGTAATACCGTAAAAGAAGATACTATAATAGATGAAGAGTATGAAAAGCTGTTCCCACCTAAAGAAATAGAAAAACCGGAGAATAAACGTGGAGAATTTAATGTAGAGTTATGTGATCCTACTCTTGCATTGGAAAATTATAAATATCCCGGTACAGAAACACCGGAAGGTGCGGAAGAATATGAAGTAACTCTGCGTTGTGTTTTTAATGAATTGGACAGAAACGGAGCTTTTACGGAAAATGTAACCTCACGCTACGAAGTGAAATACATCAATGAGAAGAAAGAATTGGTAATAATTCGTTGCGGGAAGGAGGCTATTCAAGAAGAAAGCGATGGGGCAACTTCTCAAATAATGCAAAACGGAAAACCATTGAAAATCACATTTAAGGTTCATTCCGGATACCCTCTTTACTTATGTGTAACGGGAGTAGGACCTCGAAACTCCAATGTTGAAGCAAGTATAGAGGCTGTTTCTACCGATGGATTGATTGAAATTCCTAAACTGGAAACAAAGCAATATCAAAATGAAGAAGGACCGAATGCGCTGAAGCATCCCTATTGTGAATACATCATTTTACCTTAAGAAAAAGAAAATGAATTACATCAAAAATATATTCTTCTGTGGTTTACTTATGATAAGTATAACAGCATGCACAGAAGGTACTAACGAGACGATAGAAAGCGCATTTCAAATTCCTGTATTACCGGAACCTTCGTATAAGTTCTCAAGAAACGGAGAAAGTAGTGTCAATACATTGGAGTGTGAATTCCTAAAATCACCCATTGACAGAATTTTTTCAAGATACATGAATGAAGCGCGTATGGGTACTCAAACAGAGTATGATGAAGCAATCCATATATTCAGTGAAGGTGAGTATGGTTTGAAACCACAAGATGAATTAGCCACTTCGTCATTACATTCTGCTGATAGAGAAAAGATCCTGAAAGATTTCAGAGATTGGTTTGAAACATCAGCGTATATATCCGGATTAGGGCAAGAAAAACCACATACGCACAGAAATACGGAAGCTCGAAAAGGAGTATCAGGATATGTAGGAATCAATATAGGTGATAAAGATATCTGTTTTGTAGACGAAAAAGGATTTGCTGTAGCCGAAGTTTATAAGTATGCAGCTATGGGAGCCATATATCTGGACAAGATACTGAACGTGCATTTGAGTGAAGATATTATAAATAATTCCCAAATACGTAAAGCACATGATTTAACCCAACTTTCTGCCGGACATAACTATACGGAGTTGGAACATCACTGGGACTTGGCTTATGGGTACTATGGTTTTTGGAAATCTCTTGCACAATCAGACGGATTGCCTGCATTAAAAGATTCACATCGACGCATTTTTCACTCATTTGTAAGAGGACGTACCTATATGGAAACATCACGTTACGATGAAATAAAACTACAAGTGGATACTATCAGGCATGAACTTGGACGTGTGATAGCTGTCAGAGCCATGAACCTGTTGGTAGGAGTCAATACATTCGCTAATCTGAAAGAAAATCCTAAACAAGCGTTTCGTCTGCTCTCACAAGCTTGCGGACTTATTTATGCTTCACAATTTACTCGTAACGCACAAGGGAAGCCATTCATTACCTACGAGGAGACTCTGAAGCTTTTGCAACTACTGAAACAAAAAGATGGATTATGGGACAAAGAACGCTTACTGGGAGGAGAAAAGAATGAAGGCTCATTACGTCATTTGGCAGCACAGATTGGAGAAAGATTTGGAGTTTCACTTAAAGAGATAGATAAATAGAAAATGGAAAAGATGTATAAATACTTTTTGACAATAGTCATATTTATATCGGCATTATTGCAAGTAAAAGCACAAAATGTAACAAACGGAAATATCATTCCGAACGGAGGATTTGAAACATGGATACAGGGAACAACGTTAAGACCTGCTGGTTGGATTATCGGGAACTCTCTGAGTCCGGAACAAGTGAAAGGTGATCTTCCTTCTGGAAGTAAAGGTCTGTATGCTCTTAAAATATGGGCAAACGGAGGAGGAATATCTCTGACCGATGAAGTGCCTGTGGAAAGTAAGAAAAAGTATATTTTTTCTTTCTGGCATAAAGGCTCTAAATCACTTCATGCGATAAAGGTTTATTTTTCATGGTATCATAATGGCAGTTATAAGAAACGTGAACAAAAACTCTCTGTTAGAACTACTGAGACTTGGAAAAAGGAAGAAGCTATAATAGAAGTTCCTGAAGATGCAAATAAAGTAGGGATAGAGTTAACTCCGGCTACAGATTATAGCGGTGTAGGTATTTCTTTTGATGACGTTTCTTTGATTGCAACAGAAAATACCTCTGGAGAAACATCTTCTCCGGAAGCCCCGAAAAATATGAAGATAAACGTTTTTCAGGGAGAAATGGAGATTTCTTGGGATAAACCGGCTAATAGTAAAGACATGAAATGGGAGGTCGTATTTGATGGTAAAAAAGAAGGAATCGTATCGGGTAATTCATACATGAAGACAAAACTGAAGCCTAATAGCAAACACAACATAAAAGTAAGATCTGTAAAAGACGGAAAAGTTTCTGCATATATCGAAAAGGAAGCTACTACAGAAAAGATGGAAGAATCCGAGCTTTCTCCCAACCGTATTCCGTATCTGCGTACTATTAATCCTGATGGCTCTTGCAAAGGACGGTTTCTGAAACTCTACTACAACGAATTGGCAAATCCGAATGCAGAAATCCGTTACAAACTAAACGGAATGCCTGTAACACCTCTAAATGATACATTAGAATTTCCAGCCTTCAAAGGAGACTATAATAATTTCCAACTGGAAATCTATATTAACGAAGGAGAAGGAAGAGAATGGGAAATCTTGTATAATGGATTGAGTGTGCAAAATAACTAAGAATAAAAATTGATTAGATGAAAAATATGAAAATTATACTGTGTATTGTCTTTTGTACTATTTGTTGCTTTGCCTGTGAAAAACAGAAAGAAGAGTATCCGGATATTCAGATAGGAAAAGAAATGCACACCAATGAACTGTCATTGAATAAACAAACAGAAAAAAAACTTCTCGTTTCGGGCGGAAATGGTAAATACCATGTGGAAGTAGAAGATTCAAAAATAGCCACAGCAGAAATGAGTATGGATACGTTAAAGGTAAAAGGGTTGTTGGAGGGTAAAACTTTCCTCACTATTATTTCACATGATAAGCGTGTACGACTCGGAATTAACGTAACTTTTCCGGAATTAACCATAAGTCATTCCACTATTCAGATACGTCCTAAAGATGTAAGTAAATTTGTTAGTATTTCGGGAGGCGGAGAGCGTGTTACATTGGAAGAAAACGATCCGGCAGATGTAATAGATATAAAATGGGACGGTTCTACCAGTATGCTTGAAATAATACCTAAATATGAAGGAGAAGCAGAGGTTATCGCTATCTCCGAAGATAAAAAAGAGAAAAAAACGCTTCGTATCAATGTGAAACCAGATGGAGAATTGACGATTCCGGGCTGGTATGATACTCGCAATAGTGCATATTATATGGTTCTGAATAATAAAATGATTGTTAAGAGGAAAAATGTAGGTACATGGATCGTAAACAGTGCTCGTCCTTATGGTGGAAAAATTACTACTTACAATGGCTCACAAATAAAGATAGCTCCCATAGTGAACCCTGTAAAAGGAGATTCCATTGACCTGAATGTCCTAGATTACTCCACAACTCAGACTGATCCGGTATTAAAAGTTGGAAAGCACCGACTTTATGTAGAAGAAGTACGTCAGTCTGAAGTCATGCTGAGAGGGAAGGGATTTAAGTTTTTACTTCCTTACCAGAAGTAGATTACCACGTACACACTCTTTAGCTTGATTCCAAGAATTAGGATAGACATTTGGGGGACAGGATATTAGTTTCAATATTCTGTCCCCCAAATGTATTTCTTATGTAAACAGTGGGAAAGAACTGTTTTGTGTAAGCTGTAAAAATAAAAGCTCCTGACTTCGTTTAGAAATCAGGAGCTTTTTCTTTGCTGTGGTGCCACCAGGAATCGAACCGGGGACACAAGGATTTTCAGTCCTTTGCTCTACCAACTGAGCTATGGCACCTTCCGAATGCGAGTGCAAAGTTAGATATATTTTTTATACCTCCAAACATTTGCTTACTTTTTTGTCGTAAGAATGAAAATATAGTGCTGTATGAGATAGGACACAGAAAAAACTTTCCACTTCTTAGGGTACAACTAAGCCTTTTCCGGATACATTCTTTAATTTTGTATGGTTGCTATAACAGATTGTTGTACAGAAGAAAGAATGCCTTGTTGAACTATAAATGAACAGAACATGACACAAAAGTCTATATCTATAGAAAAGTTGCTGAAATATCTCAGTGTAAATGGTACGATAGCCACAGCAGAATGGTATGCCGGTTTTTTAGAGATGCCTATTAAGAAAGCCCAATATACCATTGCACAGCGTATATTCAAGGAGTACGATGAGGATTGCTGTGGCGACTTTGATGATAGCGTGATAGACATTACCTTATGTCGTTACCTTTGGCAGAGGTATATAGAAGATGAGCTGGTGATGGAGATTATAGAAAGAGCGTTTCCGGAAGATAAATTTGACCGTAAAATGCGTGTATCCTCTCTTCTTGATGACTTAAATATCCGCTATCCGAGAAGCGAAGAGATCACAAATGCGATATTCTTCGTTGCTCCGGAACTGCGTACAGCACCGGCGTCTGCTTCCAAAGAAGTGATACAAAAGATTCGTGAGCGACTGTTTAATGCTAAAGTCTCTGCTTCTGATTTATCTCTTTCTACAGAATCTTTGACTAAAAAAGAAACCTCTAAAGTTTATTATGTAAGAGATTTCAATGATGCAGATAGAGGAGAGTTATTTGATAAGCAAAAGCAGGCCGAAGGTGAAGAAGAGTATAGCGAAGACTTGTACGAGGAAATATATGACGAGGCATACGATGACGCTTGCGGTGATATGTGCGATGAGATATACGAAGAATCGGACGATGACGAAATGTATTACTATTACACCGATGCTGATACGGAAGCCCTCAGTGAAGACTAAATATACTTCCCACAAGATAAAAAAGTGCAAAGTTTATCTTGAATACTTGCTTACTCCGAAAATAGTTGTACTTTTGCATAGGTTCAAAACCATTCTGCGCTTGTGGCGTAATTGGTAGCCGCGCCAGACTTAGGATCTGGTGTCGTGAGACGTGTAGGTTCGAGTCCTATCAAGCGCACAGATTAAATGCCAAGTAGTTCATAAACTATTTGGCATTTTTTTATCGTGTTGTTCACGTCTCTTTATTTACGCTAAAAGTAGTGTAAAAGAAGAAGCCCTATTCATATATTTATATATTTGTGGGATAAACATAAAAACTATAGATGTATGAAAAAGGCAATTTTAATCTCGGTATTGGCTTGTTTATTGACAGCTTGTGGTGTTTATCCGGAAGGAAATCATCGTGGAGTATCACATAGAAACCACCCACATGGGCGATATGATAAACCTATCGGTGGTAAGAAAGATGTATATGGTTGTCTGGCTTCTGCCGGCTATACTTGGAGTGCGCTAAGAAGAGATTGTATCAGGGTTTTTGAGGTGGGAATCAGACTGGATCCTATAAACGTGCGCAGAGATGAAGCTATTATCAGTGCATTCATAGTAAGAGGAAGAGATCAGATGGCTGTAGAACTCTTTTTGCCTTACAAGAAAAGAAGTCTTATACTCCAACAAACCAGAGATGGACGTATTTACAGAAAAGGAAAATATCTTTACGACGATCGCAGAAAGGAGCTTTATATAAACAATAGATTGCAATATAGCTATCGATAAATAAAAAAACTACAGGTGGGCTTCCTGTGGAAAAAACGAAAAAAACAAAGCGCACGCTTGTGCATAAAAGAAAGATATATATCTTTGCAACCGAAAAAGCCCAATGGCGGGATAGCTCAGCTGGTTAGAGCGCATGATTCATAATCATGAGGTCCGGGGTTCAAGTCCCCGTCCCGCTACAAGATACTTTTTTGAT
>JALEQJ010000024.1 GCA_022764505.1 Phocaeicola sp.
AGTTTGGCATTTCAGCCTTATAGAAGTAAGTCAATTCCATAAGTTTACAGAGTTTATAACTATCTCAACTCTTATTAATCATGTCGCAGGTAGCACTTCTTGAATATCCAACAATATGCAGACTTAAAGACAATAATTCAAGGTGAGTAAGAATATTTGGAATTTAGTTCTTATATGGGGAGAAGTAAATTTGATACCCACATGGATTTGGAGAGTTTAAATGCAACTCTGATTAAATACTCCATTAATTCCCTGTTTATTAACACAATAATTACTATTAATCCGCACTCCATGCTGATTGATTTAAAACCTTTTGTTATCTTTGCACCAATTCCAATGAACTAATGAGATAGGGAGTTGGAAGGACATATTTAACGAAAGGTGTTATTGAAATTATCTTCTACTGACAAATTCTCGCAAAATTTGAAATGGAGTGAAGATGATAGCAGTAGCACCCACACTTGGATATATACCTACCTCATAGTTGTGAGGTTTCTATATGCCCTTTGGTGTGGGTCGCTATTGTTTTATCTACTCCAAAGGCAATGCGAGAAGCCCGTCAGTAAGATAAAGCAAATAGTGTTCCCACATCTTTTTTATTTATGGCTTACCGTAGGGAACAGGTAGGCATATTAATTATTAATACAATGAAGAAGCTTGTTCTGATTGCAATTAGTAGCCTGGTATCCATTACTGCTCACTCGCAGTTTGTGACCTATGAGGCTGTGCCACGCCCTAATGTTTCAATCCCCAAATCTAACTTTAACTTTGAGTTCAAACAACCTGCTACACCAAGTGTCAGTGTGGTGAACAGTGATATAGTTACAACAGAAGCACTCTGTGTACAAACAGAAGGAGAAAGTTTTGCCATTGGTACTAAAGTGATTGTAAGAACATTGTCTAATGGAGCAACAACATTAGGAGTAATAGGCATCAAGCAAGGTCGCAAGTGGAATAGCTTAGATGAAATAAGTCTAATATCTATATCCCAGTCAATAGCACAAGCTAAGACCAAAGAAGAGAAAGACTTCTTATTAAACTTGTCAGATTTCTCATATCTGGCAGTTTTAGGAGAAAGCAGCTTATTACTATTTAAATAAATTCTATCACAATGAAGAAGATATTCTTATTAGGCATAATGCTTACCCTCAGTTGTGTCTTAAACGCAACTGTTTACACCTTTGTAACCAATGAGGGAACATTCAAGTTAAACAAGGAACTTAATACACTTTCTTTTAGAGGTACAACTTATAAAATTATTGAGGATGGTAAATATGATTCAGAATCCAATTATATAGTGTGCGAATCCAATAACATTATCAAACTGATTATATTTGACTTCCCTAATGACAACATTATTGAGCATGATTATGTTGAAACCTTTGAATGGAAAGATGTAGCACTCTATGATAAAGCTAAACTTGTTGCAGGTCTATACCGCAACATTGATACCTACATTCATAATAATAACCTTAAAGGAGACAAGGCTGTAATGTTTAGAAAATATGCAGGCATTATGATTGGGGGCATTCAAGATGGAACTATCACCATGAACAATAACGGCTCATTTACAGATTCAACAGGAAAGTTATCAAGTGATGGCACATTTGATAAGACATGGACTGGTAAAAAGAAAAATACTCTGAATAATATTCTAAACCTCGTAGCAGACTACATCATTGATTATCTTCCACAGATGCCTATTCTTGATAGCTGTTGGCAACAAGTAGGTAAGCCTTATCTAATTCTTAAAGTTAATAAATTAGAATGAATTCCATTAACTTATCAAAAAGACTTATGAAGAGATTTATATTCTTGATTTGTGTCACATTACTTCATTTAAACACAATATCAGCCCAGCAACAGAAAGAGATTGCAAGGTTTTATGTGACCCATGCAAGCCACAATGGAAATGATATAACAGAGTGGGCTGTTAATAGAAAGGTGTTTACAGTATTTTACACTATTAATGATGAGCCTTATATGGCTAATGTTTCAGATGTTGATGATGACCAGAGTTGGGGTAAAGTTTGGGGATTCAAGAATGAGACAAGAGAAGAAACCGCCAAAGATTATAAAGTTGACATATTCTATTTCAATTGGAATTATTCAAACAGTTATGATTCTAAGAAAGGTACTTGTAAAGTGCAATTCCTCAAAATTTATAAACCACAAGGTATCGTTTCAAAATTGAAATTAATTACAGAAGCTCTTGATGTAACTGAATACATAGGATACATGGAAGGCTCCATTGATTTTTCTAACTATTAAATTCGTCTTAATATGAGAACGTTAGTTTTAGGAATATTCACTATCAGCTGTTTATGGGCTTGCCAATCCAACCAGCATAAAGTAAAGTCAGATTCCATCATAGATAGCACTTTACAAGTCAAAGCTACTTCTATCTTAGAAAATAAACTAATTGAACTTAATGCCTTATCTGGACAAGCTATCGTTATGAAGTGCAGACAGGACATATAAAAAGGCTATGGTTGGACTTGAGAGGAAACATAGTGCAGACTACCAACCTTGTGAGAACTTCTCCCAAGCACACGAATTAGCACTGATGCACCCTATATCCATATTGGCAGCATTGAAAATAGGTAAAGTCAAATTAGCTGATACGGTAGATGTAGGTGACGGCATTTATATTTGTAAGGGAGATACCATCAAAGACCATAATTGGCATAGAGGTGGATATGGCAAGATTACTATCAAGCAAGGATTAGCAAGCAGTTCTGATATTGCTGTTTATAAAGCAATGGAAACGGCTTTTAATGGTTACACCCAAGCATATTATGACCAATTAAAGGATATGGGCATTAATAACCTTGACACTCCTCTACAAATACTTACTACCTACAATTCCATAGCGAACAATAAGAACAACCAAGCCAATATTGACAGTCTGAAACAGGCATTGGAATATGTGGTAACTGATGGATTGGGACAACCTGCCAAGTCTGATAAGGTACAAATTGCAGGTGAGACAGGGATAGTACAGCTTGAAGATGGAAGTTATATTGTAGAGTTCTGTGGGTACTTCCCTGCCAATGCTCCCCAAGATTCTATCATTGTTTCCATTCATAAGCAAGAATTACCAGCAAGTGGTGGGATTGATGGCAGGTGATGTGTTTAGGCAGATAATAAACCAAATGAATTAACATGAAAGTAGATTTATGCAAAGTGGCTAAGAGCCTATTGAAATACTATTTAATCTATCACATTGTCTTTGACTTGTACATATTGGGGCAATTTGCCTATTACTACTTTTCTGCAAGTCAATCAACATGGTATCATAGAATGATAGACAATCCTGTAATGTTGATAGATTTTCTCATAGCAGGACCAATATCTGTGATAAGTGGAATAATCAGCATTATAATTCTACAATTAAACGATATTTGAAATATCTTATATTATACATTTAATTATTTAACAATGAAAACTTTAAGATTATTGAAACGACCTTGCTAATGGTCATGTTGGCTGTAAACTTTACAGCATGTAGTGATGATGACGATGAACAGACAATCATTGAACAAGCCAACCTTATAGGTAAATGGCAGTCCACTTGGGAGAAGATTCACAAAGTGGAGAATGACAAGGAAGTGGTTACCTCTGATGATGCCTACACCAATGGCTTATGGGAGTTCAAAACTGACGGTACTTGCATAGAGAGCCGCGTTGAAGGTGGATATACAGAAACAAGTCGCTGGTCTTTGAAAGACAATAAACTGACTATCTCTTACAATGACGGTTCTTCGAATGTCCTTACTATCAATGAGCTTACAGCTACTAAGTTGGTACTTGCCCTTGAGGATTGGGACACAATGGATGATGGCAGCGAGGAATTGGACGATATTACAACAACCACTTACAAGAAGATTGACTAATTAACAAACTTATTTAAGGCAGAGCAGCATTTGAGGGAACTCTTATGCTACTCACTTCTATAACTATTTCATAAATACAAAATAAACAGCCAATATCAAGCAAATAAAGGCAGCTATATGATTCCAGTGCAAAGCTTCACCTTTAAAGAATACAGTTGTAAAAACTGTGAATATAATTAGAGTTATTACTTCTTGAAGAACTTTCAACTGCATCAATGAAAATGGTCCTCCATTACCTACATATCCAATGCGATTCGCTGGAATTTGACAAGAATACTCAAAAAAAGCGATTGACCAACTAAAAGCTATCACTCCTATCAATGGAAGAGCTGCAAACCAAGAATATTCCTGTTTCATCTTTAAATGACCATACCAAGCAAAAGTCATAAAGACATTTGATATTATAAGCAGTAAAACTGTGTAAAGAGCTTTCATATTATTCTAATTCTACTATACATTAATTTATATATCAACGTGAAATGTTAAATCTCCAGTTGGGTTTTTCTGTTTTATTATACTCAAAGAAAGCAATAGACCAGCTAAAGACGATTACACCGATGAGTGGAAGATTGGCAAACCAAGAAAATTCCTGTTTCATTTTCAAGTGTCCATACCACGCAAAAGTCATAAAGACATTGGAAACAAGAAGTAGAAAAATAGTATAAAACGCTTTCATATTATAGGGCTATTATATGTATATGGTGTAAAATCCAATGGTAACTGCAAAATTAGAGAATGTGTTTGATGTAAGTTTCTTTGAGGAGAGAGAAAAGTGTAGGGAAACATATTCTGCTACGCATTAAGGAAGAGAATTAAAACAAAAGCCGTACAAAATTCGTATTCTTGTGCTGTCTTCTATATCTTTGTAGCATTCTAATTTAACGCAGATATTACGCTATAAAGAAGTAATGAAAATAACCATTGTATCGGGGGCACGCCCCAATTTCATGAAGATTGCTCCTATCTGTAGAGCTATCGAAACTGCTAAGGTTCAAGGTAAAAATGTATCTTATCGTTTGGTTTATACGGGGGCAGAGAATGATCCCAGTATAGATGCCTCTTTGTTTTTTGACCTTGCTATGCAACGTCCGGATACTTATTTGGGCGTTACGGGTACCAATCAGTCCGAGATCACAGGAGCCATTATGGTGGCATTTGAGAAAGAATTGGACGAAAATCCGGCACACATCGTTTTGGTTGTAGACGACCTTACTGCTACGATGAGTTGCTCTATTGTAGCAAAGAAGCGTGGACTGAAAGTGGCGCATCTCATAGCAGGAACTCGTTCTTTTGATATGAATATGCCTCGTGAGGTAAATCGTACCATAGCAGATGCCATTTCTGATTTCCTCTTTACGGCAGGTATGGTAGCCAATAGAAACCTCAATCAAGAGGGTATGATCCCGGAATACATACATTATGTAGGCAATATCCTCATAGATAATATCCGTTTTAATCGTGCACGCTTTGAAGAGCCTGTTTGGTTCAAAACGTTGGGTATAAAAAAAGGACATTATTTATTGCTTACTCTCAATAGAAGAGACTTACTTTCTCAAGAACTGAAACTGAAAGAAATGTTAGATGTGGTGATGAAAGAAGTTGGAAACTTGCAAGTGGTAGCTCCCCTGCACGATTATGCAGAAACAGCATTGAAGGAAATAGGTGCTTGTTATCCAAACTTGCATATACTTCCCCCTCAAAGCTATCTCCATTTCGGATATTTGATGAACAATGCGAAGGGTATCATCACAGATTCGGGGAACTTGGCAGAGGAGGCTACTTTTTTAGATGTTCCTTGTATTACGCTAAACTCTTATGCAGAGCACCCGGAAACTTGGCGTATGGGAACCAATGAGTTGGTTGGAGACGACTTAGATGCCTTACAACGCTTATTGAAACAACTGATAAAGGGAGAGTGGAAACACGCTACACTACCGGATAGATGGGACGGACGTACAGCAGATCGCATTGTCCAAATCCTCTTAGAGAGCGAAAAACATAGTAGAAATATATAATAAAAACATTTAATACCACCCCAATATGAATGAGAAACGTATTATGAATCTTGCTGCAGATAATATCCGTATCCTTGCGGCTTCAATGGTAGAAAAAGCCAATTCCGGACACCCAGGAGGAGCAATGGGAGGCGCGGATTTTATCAATGTACTTTATGCAGAGTACCTCGTACACGATCCTAATAACCCACGATGGGAAGGAAGAGACCGTCTTTTCTTAGATCCGGGACATATGTCGCCAATGCTTTATTCACAGTTGGCACTTACCGGAAAATATACTATAGACGAGCTAAAACAATTCCGTCAATGGGGTTCTCCTACACCCGGACACCCGGAAGTAGATATAGATAGAGGAGTAGAAAATACTTCGGGACCACTCGGACAAGGACATACTTTCGCAGTAGGTGCAGCTATTGCAGCTAAGTTCTTAGCAGCTCGTACGGGTAATCCTACTTTTAGTAAAGAAACCATTTATGCTTATATCTCAGATGGTGGTATACAAGAAGAAATCTCTCAAGGCAGTGGTCGTATAGCTGCGGCTTTGGGTTTGGATAACCTTATTATGTTCTATGACTCCAATGATATACAATTGTCTACAGAGACAAAAGATGTAACCATAGAAGATACTGCGATGAAGTATCGGGCATGGGGTTGGCACGTAATAGAAATTAATGGTAACGATTGCGACCAGATACGTGCAGCTCTGAACGAGGCAAAAGCAGTAATGGGGCAACCTACCTTAATTATCGGTAAGTGTATTATGGGTAAAGGAGCAAGAAAGGAAGATAATTCTTCTTACGAGAACTCTACAAAAACACATGGTGCGCCATTAGGTGGAAACGCTTATCGCAATACAATCTTGAATTTGGGTGGAAATCCTGATGAACCTTTCGTCATCTTTGATGAAGTGAAAGAACTCTATGCACGTAGAGAAAAAGAACTTATAGCTATTGTAGCAGAGAGAAGGAAAGAAGAAGAAGTATGGGCAAAAGCTAATCCGGAAAAAGCTGCGCAACAGAAAGATTGGTTTAGTGGAAAAGCTCCGGAAATAAATTGGGCAAACATCATTCAGAAACCGGGAGATGCTACAAGAAATGCTTCGGCTACAGTCTTGTCTGCTTTGGCAGAACAAGTACCCAATATGATTTGTGCTTCGGCAGATCTTTGTAATTCTGACAAGACAGATGGCTTCTTGAAGAAGACCAAAGCATTGACTAAAGGTGATTTTACAGGTGGATTCTTCCAAGCAGGGGTAGCAGAATTGGCTATGGCTTGTATCTGTATCGGTATGTCTCTTCATGGTGGTGTAATTACAGCTTGTGGCACATTCTTCGTTTTCTCAGATTATATGAAACCTGCTGTGCGTATGGCTGCTTTGATGCAAGTGCCTATTAAGTTTATATGGAGTCACGATGCTTTCCGTGTAGGTGAAGATGGTCCTACACATGAACCAGTAGAGCAAGAAGCACAAATTCGTCTTATGGAGAAACTCAAAAATCACCACGGACAAAATTCAATGCTAGTACTTCGTCCGGCAGATGTAGAAGAAACAACTGTGGCATGGAAACTTGCTATGGAGAATACTCAAACACCTACAGGATTGATTTTTTCTCGCCAAAATATAGCGATGCTTCCGGAAGGAACGCCTTATGCAGAAGCTGCAAAAGGTGCATACATTGTGAAAGAAGCAGAAGGTGGTGCACCGGATGTAATCTTGGTAGCTTCAGGATCCGAAGTTTCTACATTGGCAGAGGGTGCTTTATTGCTGAACAAAGATGGTATTAGAACACGCTTGGTATCTGTTCCCTCGGAAGGTCTTTTCCGTAACCAACCGGTAGGATATCAAGAAAAGATATTGCCAGCGCATATCAAGAAATTTGGTCTTACTGCCGGATTGCCGGTAAACTTAGCTGGCTTAGTAGGAGAAAATGGTAAAATTTGGGGCTTAGAGTCCTTCGGTTTCTCTGCTCCTTATAAGGTGCTTGATGAGAAATTAGGCTTTACAGCTCAAAATGTGTACGAACAAGTAAAAACATTACTCAGATGAAACCTATAGGATTGGCGGCAGATCACGCAGGCTATGAACTCAAAGAGTTTGTCAAAGCTTGGCTCACAGAAAAAGGCTTAACATATCAAGACTTTGGTACATACGGTACAGAGAGTGTAGATTATCCCGATTTTGCACACGCCTTGGGTAATGCCATTGATACAGGTGTTTGCGATAGAGGTATTGCAGTTTGTGGAAGTGGTCAAGGTATCAGTATCTCCCTCAATAAACACCAGTCTGTGCGTGCTGCCTTGTGTTGGATACCGGAAATAGCACATTTGGCACGTCAGCACAATGATGCGAATGTGTTAAGTATGCCGGGTAGATTTATAGACGAAGCCACAGCTCGTACTATATTGGAAGCATTCTTCGATACTCCTTTTGAAGGAGGAAGACATACCGCTCGTGTAAACAAAATCCCTCTCAAATAAAGGGAATAAACGCTATGAACAAAAAAGGCTACAGTACACTGTAGCCTTTTTTGTTGATGTAATAAGAGTTTTTTATTTCCCTAAAATATGAAAACCTGTTACGTAGGTTTTACAGAAAAGTCTGTGAGAAAACCAGATATTAAAGGAAGTAAGTGCCAATAATATGAAGAACCATATATTATTGGGAGATATGTATAAAAATAATAAATCTAGATCTCCTACTATAATGCCTACTGTAGCTACTACTGCATAGAAGACAGTGAAAGCTATCACGGTCTTCACAAATGCATTCTTTCTGAAAATAGCACTTCCTAATAAATAGACAGAGTACTGAAAAAGCAGATGAGGAAGTAGAGGATTTAGATAATGTGTATTGTTATTTAGATAGTCTGTATAAATAAAGAGTTCTCCCCAATTAGGTAATTTAAGGGTTTCTATGATGATAGAGGCAGATGTGCCGAATAGCAACATTTGCAACAATATGGAAAATGCTTCTGTAATGAGTATTACTACGAGTAGTGATATGATAGCAAAACTTGTGGTGATAATGAGTCGGGAGAGAAATTTCTCTGTAAGCGATGCAGGAAGTAATAAGTAATTCAAACGCTTATCTCTTCTATTCAACGGATTGAAGGTAATAGAAATAGCAATGTGTAAGAATAGTCCACTGATGGCTGCTATGATAACACCCAATATGACAATATCTCTGCTTAGAATGTTCGGTGTAACCGCATTGTCATTGCCATACCAGACTCCCAATACCCATAAAAGTACGGCGATAATGGAGCTTGCCAGTAGTGTACCTACATATATAAGGTAAGTTTTTTTGTTCTCCTTGAGGTCTTTGGTAACCAATAGATGGAGGCGTTGTGTATTTATATCCATAATGTACTATTCGTTTTATGCGTTTGTAGAAAGAGGAGTTTGTAGGAGCCGGTTTACAGCATCGGGAGTGGTGAGCATAGCATTAAAAAGCATCTCTATATTTACATATCCCGGTGTGTTTCCTGTGCGTGGGCGTATGATGTATTTCCCGGTAGGAGAAGGCTGAGAATAGACTGCATCTGTTATCTCTTCGTGGGCAGGTACTTCTGTGAATTGTATACGTTGCATCACATCGTGTACAGAAGTATTGAGAACGATTTTCCCTTGATTGATCATAATGATATGATCCAAGAGCGTTTCCACATCTTTCACTTGATGTGTGGAAATAATGATGGTGCGTTCTGCATTCATTCCTTCTCTGATGACCTTACGGAATTGTTCTTTGGAAGGAATGTCTAAGCCATTGCTGGGTTCGTCCATAATGAGATAGGGCGTATTGGCAGCCAAAGCTAAACTCATATAAACCTTTTTCTTCTCGCCCATAGATAGTGCACTCAAGTGTACATTCATATCCAATCCGAAGATTTGGAGGAAATGTGCCAAGTCTTCTCTACTGAATTTCTCGTAAAACGGTGCATAGATCTTGATATAAGCCTCGAGAGAGATAGGAGGGAGGTAAAATTCTTCTGGAATAAGGAAGAGTTTGGAAAGCATTTCCGGTTTGCGCAGAGAACAGTCGTAACCATAGAGAGAGACCATACCTTTCTGCGTGGCAAGTAACCCCGCTATAAGGTGTAACAAGGTGGTTTTTCCTTCTCCATTTTTCCCCAGTAAACCGTAGATTTTTCCCGGAGGCAGGCTGAGTGAGAAGTTGCTGAAGACTTCTTTCTTTGCGCTATATTTATAGCTGATATTTTCTATGTGAATCATCGTTTGGTGGATTTATATAATGTATATGTATAAAAAGACGAGCAGGCTAAGGAGAGAAGTGTGTGCTACTCTTCATTAACTCTACTCGTCTTTATTTGTTAGAACCTTATTTCAAGTCTTTGAGGAGTACTTCTACTGCTTTGCGTAGCTGTGCATCTTCTCCTTTCACTACCTCTTCCGGTGTGTTGAGAATAAGTACGTCCGGATTCAATTCTTGATTTTCCAAGTAAGAACCATCTGGAAGTCTATATCCTACTACAGGGATACCAAAGTACATAGAGGCATCTTGCATAGTTTCCCAGTTTACACTGGTCATAGTACCGGGAACAGGTGCACCTATGAGTTTTCCTATGCCTCTGTGCTTGTACACCCAAGGTGTGCCGTGTGCATTGGAATAATTGGCTTCGCATTGTACCATAATAGAGGGCTTGTTCCAACGACGACTTGGCATATCGCAAGCCTCGTTTCCACGTACTACTTGTGTGAAGTATTTCTTTCCACTGAAGAGGATTTCTATGTCTTCGTGCAGGCGACCGCCACCATTGAAACGAGTGTCTATCACGATACCTTCGCAGTGGTTGTATTTACCGAGAATATCTGCATATACTTCGCGGAAACTATCGTCTGCCATAGATTCTATATGTACGTAGCCTAAGCGTCCGTTACTCCAGCGTTTCACGTCTTCTGCACGTTGTTTTACCCAACGTTTGTAGAGTAATCCGGACTGTGCACCGGCACTGATAGGTTTGATTACCTCTTCCCAAGTATTTCCTTTCTCACCCTTGAAACCGAAAAGCGTTTTTTGTCCTACGAGTCCATTGAGCAAGGCATAGACATCTGTGTTTTCTGCTATTTCTGTGCCATTGATAGAGGTAAGAATATCTCCGGCTTTCACTTGAGAGCTTTTTCTGTCAAAAGGACCATCTTCTAAGACTTCTGCTACTTTGAGACCTTTTCCTTTGTAATCCCAATCAAACAATAATCCCAATGTAGCGGTGGCATCTCCTGTGAATGCTTTTCTATACCCACTACCTGTATGAGAAACATTGAGCTCTCCGAGGTATTCGCTCAGCATTTCTGTGAAATCGTAGTTATTATCAATATGAGGGAGGAACTTACGATAATCCTTGGTCATACGTTCCCAGTCTACTCCGTGGAGATTTGTTACGTAGAAACGCTTCTTGATTTGCTTATAAACGTGTTCAAACTGTGCTGCACGTTCTGCAGCTAAGTCCAACGGCATATTGACAGAGAAAGAAATAGCTTTCATACGCTCTCCGCTCACGTCCATTTTTTGGAAACTGCTACCCAGCAAGAATAAGGTCTTTCCGGATTTGTCCAGTTCCATTCCTGCCCAAGAAGTATTGAGCTTATGAAGAAGCTTGGTTTCTCTTTTGCGGAGAGATGTTTTCCACATATCATAACCGCCTTCAAAGCTGGAGAGATAGTAGAGTGTTTCTCCATCCGGTGTGATGATGGAAGAAGCTAAGTTGGAAGAGTTCATAGTAAGACGTACCATACGGTCTTCTATACCATCTATTTCTACCTTGATAGACTTATCTTCTTTTTCTTTCTCTGCGTTTTTGTCTTTCTTATCGTCCTTTTTCTCTTCTTTTTTGGCTTTGGCTTGTTCTTTTTCTAATTCCTTGAGTAACTCGTAATCTTCTTTGTTCAAGCGATACTTGTCGTACGCATCTTGATTCATAAAGACAAGCATCACATCTTCCATAGAACCCCAAGATGCGTGGTTGCGCATACCATATTTATCGGTGTGGAAGAGAATGGCATTGCCGTCCATTACCCAAATAGGAGAACTGCTGAAGTAACCGGTATTAGTAAGATTGAGGACTTTTCCTTTGCCGTCTGCGGCTACAAGACCTATATCTGAATATGGATCGTGCTTATTGCCTATGATTTCTAAAGTAAACCATTTTCCATCTGGAGACCAAGCATAGTGAAAACCTCCATTGGTACCGAACCAAGTAGAGCCATCTGTGATTTGGCGTACAGCTTTGCTCTTTAAGTTCATTACTTTAAGTTCATTACGGTTTTCTATGAATGCTACTTCTTTGCCATCAGGGCTGAATTGTGGCATAGTACGTTCTATACTGTTGGAAGGAAGTAGAGCCTCTTCTTTTATTTGTGTAGCATTGGGGAAGTTAGGGTCTTCCTTGCGGGCGATGGTAGCCATATATAATCCCCAGTTTCCTCCTCTTTCTGAGGCATATACTATGCTTCTATTGTCTGCACCGAAAGAAACACTGCTTTCTGCTTCCGGTGTATCTGTAATTTGCTTGGTAGTGCCATATTCTACAGAAGTAACAAAGACATTACCACGTACGATAAATGCTATCTGCTTACCATCTGGAGAGACGGCGGCTGAACTTGCACCACGAGACATACGCAGGCGTGTAGGTATATTTTCGTCATCTCGAGTGAGGCTGATAGCTATTTTTGTAGGTTTTCCCCCCTTGGCTTGTGTGTAGATCTCGCCATCGTAAGTATAGCACAATGTACCGTTTTGAGCGATGGATAAGAAGCGTACCGGATGTGTTTTGAATTGGGTTACAGCTGTAGCTTGAGTGGGATTTTCTACAGATGCAGTATAGACATTGAATGAGCCTTTGTCTCGCTCGCTCAAGAAATAAAATTGTCCATCATTTCCCCATACGGGATTTCTGTCTTCTCCCGGGCGATTGGTCAAGTTGGTATGTTTCTTGGTTTTTACGTCGTAAATCCATATATCTCTTGTGATAGAAGAAGTATGGTGCTTTCTCCATTCGTTTTCTCCTCCTTTTCTGTCTTGGTAAAGCAGTTTTTGACCACTCTTATCGTAAGCTATCATTTCTGCCGGTGTAGCCAGAAACTGTTGAGTACGTCCACCTTCTACAGGCACGCTATATACTTCTGTCATAGCACCGGAAGGATAGAGTACGCTTTGTGCAGGGTCTTGCAACACCGCATTGTACAGTACATATTTACCATCTGGAGTAAATGCTGTAGGCAGTTCCGAAGCAGAATTGGTAGTAAGTCTGCGCGCGCTGCCTCCTTCCGAAGACATAATCATAACATCGAAACCTCCGAATCTATCGGACGCAAAAGCAATTTGCTTGCCATCTTTTGACCAAATGGGATTGGCTTCGTAAGATGCGGTAGTAGTGAGCTGTATAGCACGTCCTCCGGTAGCAGGAACCTTGTATATATCTCCTTTGTAACAAAACAAAATCTCTTGCCCAGAGGGAGAAATGCTCACATCTCTCAACCACAATGGGGTAGATGCCATAGCTGTACTTCCAGCAATGCACATCGCTAAGCTTAGCATGAGTTTCTTCATATATATTCGTTCAAATAGTTTATTTCTACAAAAATAGGAAAAGAAAGCGAAGCTACGCAAAGTATAGAAAGGGATTTTAAGTATATGCTTTGCTATGGACAAGAAGAATAATATGAGTTTATGCAGAAATCTATATTTCGTATTGTGGTTGATATAAACTTCCATCGTGGTTTATATAAACCACGCCACAGAACATATAAACTTCGGTACGGAATAAAGATAGCATCGTAATACTATCTGTGTAGCAAAGGTATATTTGATATAAAGAGAGGCTTGTTTAAGATAATTCTGGAGAGGCAGATAATATGCGCAGGCTTTCTACCTCTTGAAGTCTGCTTGTAAGACGTGGGTATTGGGCAAGCCTGATTTGTAAGGTCATAGTACAATCCATCTCAAAAGCTTGTGAGAGAATTTGGGGATTTTCTTCTTTGATGATGCGCATTACATCATTCAAAAACGGGTATTCAAAGCCTATGGTCAAGGCTCCGTCTACGGTTCGTTCTATAATTTCTGCTGTTTCCAACGCCATAGCTGCAGCAGTTTTGTATGCTGAGATGAGTCCGCCTGTTCCCAATTTTATACCTCCGAAATAACGTACTACGATGATGAGAACATTGCTTACTTCTTTAGATTTTATTTGTCCCAATATGGGTTTCCCAGCTGTTCCGGAAGGTTCTCCATTGTCATTGGCACGAAAGATTTCTCCCTTTGCACCTATCATATATGCATAGCAAAGATGGCGAGCATCGTAGTATTTCTTCTGATAGAAAGCCAAGTGTTCTTTTACTTCTTCTACCGTTTGGACAGGGATAGCTATAGCAATAAATTTGCTGCGTTGCTCTGTGAAAATAGCCTCTGCTATAGCCGAAATGGTACGATACGTGTCTTTTTCTTCTATCATAATGAAATAAAATATCCCCGATAAGAGCAAATGTACACGCTACTTATCGGGGATAAAGAGAGGATTATTCTTTTATGTCAATAACGAGATTGAGTTCGTCTAATTGTTTTTGATCTACATAGCTTGGAGCGTCCAGCATCACATCTCTGCCTGAATTGTTCTTTGGGAATGCGATACAGTCTCTGATAGAATCTAAACCAGCAAAGAGAGATACCCATCTATCCAATCCGTATGCCAAGCCTCCGTGTGGAGGAGCACCGTACTTGAAAGCATTCATAAGGAAGCCGAATTGTTCTTGTGCTTTTTCCGGAGTAAACCCTAAAATTTGGAACATCTTGGCTTGTAGTTCTGCATCGTAGATACGAATAGAACCGCCACCTACTTCTACACCATTGATGACCATATCGTAAGCATTGGCGCATACGGCTGCCGGATCTGTATCCAAGAGTGCTTTATCTTCCGGTTTTGGACTGGTGAATGGGTGGTGCATAGCCATAAGTCTGCCTTCTTCTTCGCTCCACTCAAACATAGGAAAGTCTACCACCCATAGACAAACGAAATGATTTTTATCTCTCAATCCTAATTGATTTCCCATTTCAAGGCGCAACTCGCAAAGTTGCTTGCGGGTCTTCATAGTATCTTCTCCGCTTAGGATAAGAATGAGGTCGCCCGGTTCTGCTTGGAATTTGCTTTTGAGAGTTTGTAAGACTTCTTGTGTATAAAATTTATCTACGCTGGATTTTACACTTCCGTCTGCTTCTACTCGTGCATACACGAGTCCCTTAGCACCTATTTGTGGACGTTTTACGAAGTCTGTGAGTTGGTCTATTTGTTTGCGAGTGTAGCTTGCTGCACCTTTTGCACATATACCACCTATATATTCGGCATTATCAAATACAGAGAAACCATATCCTTTGAGGGTGTCCATAAGTTCTACGAACTTCATATCAAAGCGCAAATCGGGTTTATCGCAGCCGTAATACTTCATTGCATCTGCCCACGGCATTCTGATGAATGGTTCTGTCAGTTCTATTCCTCTTAATTCACGGAATAGATGTTTAGCCATTCCTTCAAATGTTTCAATAATATCTTCTTGATCTATGAAACTCATTTCGCAGTCTATTTGCGTGAATTCCGGTTGTCTATCGGCACGCAAGTCTTCGTCTCGGAAGCACTTTACTATTTGGAAGTATCTGTCAAAACCAGACACCATAAGTAGCTGTTTCAGTGTTTGTGGAGATTGTGGCAATGCGTAGAATTGTCCGGGATTCATACGTGAAGGAACTACGAAATCTCTGGCACCTTCTGGTGTAGAGCCTATGAGCATAGGGGTTTCTACTTCTATGAAGCCTAAACTGTCTAAGTATCTTCTTACTTCGAGTGCCATTTTATGGCGAAGTTCCAAGTTCGCACGTACGGGATTTCTGCGTAAATCCAAATAACGATATTTCATACGCAGATCGTCTCCTCCGTCCGTTTGGTCTTCTATGGTGAAAGGAGGAGTTAAAGCAGCATTGAGTACTTGGAGTGCCGAAACCATAATTTCTATTTCTCCGGTAGGTATATGGTTATTCTTGCTGGCACGTTCGCTTACGGTTCCTTCTACTTGGATTACAAATTCTCTTCCGAGTTTGTTTGCTCTTTCGCAGAGTGTGGCATTTGCTTCTGTATTGAAGACAAGTTGGGTGATACCATATCTGTCACGAAGATCTACGAAAGTCATTCCTCCCATTTTGCGGGTACGTTGTACCCAACCCGCCAAGGTTACCTTTTTTCCTGAGTCTGCGAGACGCAACTCGCCACATGTGTGAGTTCTAAACATATATGAATGTCTTTATTTATTGAGTTTCAAAATTACAATTTGTTTTCTATAGCACAAGTGTACTTCTGTAGGAAAGCTATGCCTGAGTGCTTAATATCTCTTTAATTTGCTGTAGTAAAAGATAATCCGCAGTAAGATTCGGGTTATTTAATCCTTCTTTAGCCCGAATGAAAAGAATTTTGATCGTTTCTGCCAAGTTGGTCGTGCGTATGGCTTTGCTTATGATCAGTTCCTTAGGGAGATTTTCTTGTGTATCAAACCATTGTTTGAGTTCTGCCAATTCGTTTTCTGTATACATATAGCTTGCTTTTGAATTGTGTTAGAATGGGTATCCTACAGCAAAGTGGAAAGCAAAATCTCTGCTGAATTTAGGGTGGAAGAGAGGATAACGCTCTTTTCCCGTATGCATAGGATTGATAGCTTTCATACCTGCATCAAAGCGGAGAATAAGAAAATCAAAATCAAATCTTAATCCGGCTCCATAGGATACAGCTATTTGTTTGTAGAATTTGTTGAACTTAAAATTTCCGTCTGTTTGATGTGCTCTTGGGTGTAGTGTCCAGATGTTTCCTGCATCAACAAAAAGTGCACCGTTGAGTTTCCAGAACAGATGCGTTCTGTATTCTATATTGAAATCCAGTTTGAGGTCGCCTGTATGGTTTACATAATCCAGTCCTGCTTTATTGCTACCATAACCTCCGGGTCCCAATGATCGTACTCTCCAGCCACGTACGCTATTGGCACCACCGGAGAAGTATAGCTTTTCAAAGGGTAAGATTTTGGAGTTGCCATAAGGGTAGGCTATGCCTAATCCTGCGTGGAATACCAAGGCGTTCTTACTGTCTATAAAATAATTCTTGGTGTATTCTATATCTCCTTTTATGTATTGTGCAAAATTGATATTTGCCATTTTGTAGGCTTCTCCTTCTTTGGGAGCTTTGTTTACCCATTTAGAGAAAAGATAGAGTATATTTCCTGCTTCCTCTATGTTGAGGCGAATGGAATAAGAGTTTCTACGAGCTGCTTGTAACATACTACCACCTACACTGTTGTATGTAAATGTATATCCCATACGTGCTATCAGTTGGTTTTCATAGCTGAATCTGAGTAGTGGATTGAGGTCTTCCATACTATTAAGGTAGTCTATGAAAGTCTGCGATCTATAGGGCATATAAATGTAGTTGATGTCTATCAAGTCTACTCTATGATGATACTTTTGTTTAGTATTCCATTTGTAGCTCCACGTAGCTGCTGCCAGTGTACGAGAAAATTCCGGACGAATCTGCCAGTTATATTTGGCACTCACTTCGGAGACTGCCGCTATTTTGCGCTTGAAGTTTTTGGATAAGAAAGGAAACTTAAATTCGGGGAATGTAAGAGAAGTTTCTATACCATATTCTTTATAGTTGCTTCCTGCGTATTCTTCCAGTCCTGTGATGGTTTCGTAAGCTCCTCTCAATTTCAAATTAAAATTTTCTCCACCTCTAAACACATTCCTATGTGTAAAGCCTATTCCAGCTGCTACTCCGAGATCTCCCGCAGAGTTGGTTCCTTCTATCTCAAAAGAAAAGGCTTTGTTCTTTTGGCGGGAAAGCAGGATATACGCATCTAACGCATTTTTCTCTTCCGAATTTCTCTCGAAATGTATATGGTAACTTCTTAAAATCCCCAATCTATTCAGAGCAGCATAAGTTTTTTCTACATTGCTGTACTTATAAGTAGAGTAGGGTGCAATATAATTGAAGTTCTGTAATAGCTTCTTTCTGAGAAATGGTTTCTTTCCTTGGAAATAAAACAAGTAAGGGTCTTCTCGGAAGATATTGTAGTTCAAAGGATTTTCGTTGAACTGTTCAATACTTTCTGTATCCAATAAAAAGTTGATATTGCGAATGGAAAAAGTATCTAAGGCAGCTACGTCCTCTTCTTGAAAAGGGTTATTCTGTTGTTTGAGAGTAAGAAATACGTTTTTGCTACCTTGGATAGTATCTGCTTGGTAGCTGATATACTCTTTGTGAAACGTAAAATAGCCTTGATCTTGTAAGAGTCGTGCTATGCGTGTTCTTTCTTCGTCTAATTTGTTTACGTCCAGTTTCTCTCCCACTTTGATGAGGCTATGTACACTGTCTGTAGATAGTTTTTGCGCGATGAGTGGATTTTCGTATTCTCTGCCAATGCCCCCTATTAAGTAAGGAATGCCTGTATTTATCTGATAAATGGCTTTTAGCTTTTTGCGTTTGGAAAGGATCGTATCTTGCTTTACTGTAGCAGAGAGGTAACCTTTATTTCTTACGGCATTCTCTATTTGGACACGACTCTCTTCGGCTTTGGTAGCACTGTAAATAACGGGTGCTTCTCCCAGCCTTTTCCAAAATCTATAGGAAGACTTTGTGGAGTCCGTACCGGCAATGGCATAGATGCCCATAGGTATTTTGAATTTACCTAACCAGCGTGTATTGGGATTTTGTCTTATATACGAGGTAAATTCAGAAGGTTTTACTTCCTTGTTATTACTGAGAATTTCTACTTTGTCCAAGAGATATTCCTCTTCTGCCAAGAACTTTTGAACGGAGCAGGAGGGAAGTAGCAAGATGCCACATAAAATGCTGTATAAAAACTTGTGGGTATGTTCTCTTTTCATTGTCTGTATAGGCAGAAATCTCTTTTTAGCCCACAAAGATATAGTTTTATCAAAAGAACTCCTTAGCTTTGTTTCTCAAAGTCTTCATTATGATTAGTAAAAACAAACTAAAGTACATAAAATCCTTAGAAAGCAAGAAGAAAAGAACAGAAGAGGGCGTTTTCTTAGCAGAAGGAAATAAGCTTGTAGCAGATCTTTACGGGCATTTCCCTTGTAAGTTACTACTTTGTACGGAGGTATGGCGAGCACATTTTCCTATGGTAACAGCAGAAGAAACGATCATAGTAACAGAGGCTGAAATGGAGCGAGCCAGCTTACAAAAATCCCCCCAACAAGTTTTGGCTGTGTTTGAACAGCCCAAAGGGCATTTTCCGGCGGATATTCTCGCTCAGGAGCTTTGCTTAGCTTTGGACAATGTGCAGGATCCGGGAAATCTTGGTACCATTATCCGTATAGCAGATTGGTTTGGTATATCTCATCTCTTTTGTTCTTATGGTACAGCAGATGTTTTCAATCCCAAGACGATACAGTCTACTATGGGAGCTTTGGCACGCGTACAAGTGCATTATGTAGACTTGAAGTCCTTTATAGAGGCACAGCCGGAAGCACCTGTCTATGGAACTTTCTTAGATGGCAATGATATATATGAAGAGACTCTCTCTATGAACGGATTGATTATTATGGGGAATGAGGGCAGAGGTATTTCGGACGAAATAGCAGCGTGTGTATCTCATCGTTTGTTCATACCCTCTTATCCCCCCAACACTCCTACCAGCGAATCACTCAATGTAGGTATGGCTACGAGTATTGTCTGTGCAGAGTTTCGTCGTAGAATGCGTTAATCTTCCTCCAGAAGCAGCGTTCTCTTAGGAGCTATCGTAAGGATAGAGAAATAGGGAAAGTCTTTTTCTAAAATATCTTCCGGTGAAGTAGTAAAATAGAATCTCTCTTCTACGCTTACATTTTCGGAATATCTGTATACGTACTGATGAGGATAAGTGCGGATAAACTCTTTCACAGCTTCCTTACAACGAGAGAGTTTCATAATAACCACTGTATGATGGGTCTGCATATATTGCTCCAATTCCTCTGTAGACACATTGCCCGGAACTACAGCCAAGCGTTCTTCCAATAAAATAAGGGGGAAGTTCTCTGTTTCTGTAGCAGCTATGAAAGAAGGTATACCACATTCCTGCTGAATGGCGATACCTTTCTTTTGGATATAATTCATCATATAGTGAATGGAAGCATAGATACTGATGTCCCCTTCTGCTGCCACTACGATTTTCTTTCCTGTACGGTATTCTGCTATGATGGTTTCTGCCGCATTTGTATACGCTTCTTTGGCATAACTTCTATCCGGAGACATAGGTAGTACGAAGGTGTGTATTTTTTCTTCTTCTATGCCTAAGTCCGAGATAACTGTTTTTGCTCTGGAGCCTGTCTTGCTACCCATTTTCGTAGCCGGGCAAAGTATAAAATCTGCTTCTTGTAGCAGGTGTAATACACGAAGTGTTACCAAATCCGGTTTGCCCGGACCTAAAGAAACGAAGTGAATAAGATTCATAGATTTTTGAAATTAAAAGTAAGCAATAATGACTTCCCATAGTCCCAATAAAGTGGTGGCTACCCAACCGAAAGTCTTATATAATGAGAATAGTAATAATCCTATGATGAGGAGTAAAAGTACTACTGCTATGGAGAAGAAGAGAGCTTTCTTGCGTACTTCTATGATTGTAGCCTTGTCTTCCTCAACGAAAGCCGTAATAAGCAGGTAGTTTTTCCAATAGGAACGATCAAATATATCCAATATATCTCCCAAGACAGGAATAAAACCTACCAATACATCTATGAGCATATTGTACATTACAGCCATAGTGAGAGGAATGGAACGCACTACTGTAAGGCTGAACCATATATAAGGAATAGAGAGTAGGAGGGCGGTAAAATCTCCGAATCCCGGGAACAAGAAGCCTATAACAGGATCTAAGAAATAGTGATCCATAGCTATGGCTATCCGTTTGAGCAACTTGTGAGAAGACGCGTGTTCTACACGTAGTTTTCTGCGTTCTTTGTCTGTAAATCCTTTGTTTATATCCATCTATGCTTAAAAATGACAATAAAGTCCTATGCGGGTTTCAAATGTCCTGTAGTTGATATCCTCTTGAAATTTATAGTTGGTTTGCCTTAGGTAGTATTGGGTATCTATGCCGATACTCCACCCGGGTTTGATCTTGGCTTTGATACGTGCACGTAGCACTGTGAGTCTGGCACGACTTCTGTCTCCTTGCGAGTTTAGGTAGAGTGGATTGGTATTGCTGAGATTTTCTGAGGTATATCCTTTCCACGTGAATAGATTGAGCTGTTTAAGTGTCAATCGGATAGATGCCCATTCTCCCAAGCTGATGTTGGTACTGCTATGAAAGCTGAATCCGCTTCCCATATTGTAGTTCCTGTCTATCACGTGATAGTAATCGGATAAGCTTCCTCCCAATAATACGGCACTGGCAAATAAACGTTGCTCTATATGGGTTTCTTTCCCTTCGTAAGGAAATCTGAAAATAGCTCCTGCCCCCACAGAAGCCGCCTCCGAAATTTTGTAGGGTGTGGCAGATACGTCTTTTATGATAGGTTCGGAGTCGTAATAGTTGAAATGCTGATACACCCCGAAAGTCATATCTATGCGTGGATTGATACGGATAGGAGTAGACCATAGCTTACCTGTAAGGTTTACTTCGCTGATGAGAGGCTGATTTTTGGAGAGCGAGGCGGTAAGATTGAGTGTAAAATAATCGTAAGGACTGTTGTTTTCTACCCTGAAAGGATCTCCATAGGTCATATTGATATTGAGGTAAGGAGCGTGTTCTCCTCGGAAAAAGTGTCTGTCGTCTGCCAGATACCTACTGCCTATACCTATATCCAAGCGCACGGGTAGGCGCAAGAAATCGTGATGCTTAAATCTGTTGGGTTTCGTTCTGAACATATCTCCGGACAGCATTCTGTTAAGCCCCCGTATGGGTGAGGCTATGAATGCGGCTATTTCTCGTCCCACACGTGCCATTCCTCTTTCGCTTTCGTCTATGAGCAGGAGAGAGAGTCTGTTTGTTACCTCTCCCAAGGCGGCTCCTCCTATAGTGGTGGCTATCCAGTCATTGAGTGCCGCCGGTTCTCTTTCTGCCAGGAACTCCCACATAAGGCTTCCCCCTGCGGCATAAGGTACGGATTCCCAAAAGTTCATTCCATTGGCACGAGCGGCATTGAAGTATAAACCTCCGTGATAAGGGTGTGCAAAGAGGTTGGTGGAGAATTTGTCATTGTCCCATACGAAACCTTGCCGGAGGTTGTGAGAAATAGTACCGGCATTGATGCGAGCGAAGTCGGCATCTAAGATAAATCTATCAAATGCCCATACTCCGGCATTGATGGTAAAGGTTTCCAGTGCGGCTTTCCAAGGCTTTTTAGCTGTTTCGTAGCCGTGTTCTTTCAGTGCAAAAGCAGAAGGAGGCAGGGCTCGCGGTTGCTTGAAACCCAAGTGTTTCCCGAAATAATAGGTACTGTCCGGGCTGTATTGCGCATAGGTAGGTATCGCTCCAAGCAGGCTGATGATGAGCCATAGAAAATAAAGTGATGAATAGCGTAGCGTTCTCATACTTAAAATAGCAGAATTCCTGCTTCTATGATAGGTTTATGTTTGAAATGGTCTTCTTTGCGGTAAGTCTTGGAAATGCTGTGTCCACCGGAAATAAAAGCTCCGAATTTCGGGGAAAACTGATATTCTATATTGAGGCGTGCTTGTAAGGCAAAACTGCGTTGGGTTTCGTATTGAGTAGAGGCTTCGGAGTTTTCCTGATGTGCAAATCCCAAATCGCTACCGATGCGCCATTTATGATAGAGTGGATAATGTAGTCCTGCTCTATAAAACAGTGTACCGGAAAACTTGTCGTTTAATCCTTTATTGTAAATACCTACGCCGAGCATCGTGTAAAAATGGGCATTCCGGAATCTTACCGCTCCATTTATTTTACTCAGATTACCTCCATAGATCATCATCTGTATTTTCGTTTTTGGATTGATGTTCACCAAGCCTATTTTGATGGCACTGGTATCTCGGGACATATTGACAAGTCCTATTTGTAATCCTCGTAGTTGTGTTCCACCTGCTATATTGATGAGTCCCATTTGTAATCCGTTCATAGAGCCGGCATAGTTGGTAACTCCTATTTGCAATCCTCTTCCTTCATTGAGTATGACATTGGTAAGTCCTATTTGTGCCAATCCTTTGCCTTCTATGGCTAAGTTGGTTGCAGAAATTTGTGTCCCATTGGCAGAACTGCTGGTGATGTTGGCAAAACTGCCTAATTGTACGCCTCGTATGCTTTCACTATAGTTGAAAAGAGGGCTTAGCTGCAAGCCTTGTACCTTTCCTTTGGTTATTGTCCAAAGCCCTGTTTGTACTCCTTTGGTTTCATAGTGGCTATAGTGTCCCAAAATCCCTATAGCTGCTCCGTATAACCGAGAGGTGTGTCCCAACAGTCCTATCTGTGCATAAGTCTTCTGTTGGTTCCCTATGCGTAGAGAGAGATCGGGGTAAGGGGATTTTTCTTGGGCTGATACGCCTATGGATCCTGCTACCGCCCAAAGAGAGAAGAGGAAGAGAAACAATGGTTTCATAAAAATGATTGTATCTGTAATTGCTGTGCAAAGATAGCTAAAAAATGAATGGCTCCTCGTTATCCCAACGAAGAGCCACTCTGTCAAATTCTAAATCTAAGTTTATATAAGGTTCATGACAATAAACCGAATTCCAATACCACGTACACTACGATACCTGTGATAATGAGGTAAGCCAATGCATAAGGCATAGAGGCTTTGAGGAATTCTCCTTCTTTACCTTGTTGGTTACTTGCAGAAGTAGCGATGGCGATACTTTGTGGAGAGATGATCTTACCACCTGTAGCACCTGCTGTATTGGCTGCTGCCAACCACTGTGGATCAACAGTAATTTGACCTGCTACTTGAGATTGAAGTTTACCGAAGAGGATATTGGAAGAAGTATCACTACCGGTGATGAATGTACCCAAACCACCGATGATAGGTGCAAAGAATGGATAGAAGCTACCTGTAGCTGCTGCCAATCCTGCGGCAATGGCTGCAATCATACCGGACTTATCCATAATGGTAGAAAGACCTACCAAGCAGATAATAGTGATGTATGTTTTCTTTAATTGAAGAATAGTCTTGCCCAATACACCGAAGAGTGTACCTACAGATGCACCTTGTATCAATCCACCGATGAAAGCACCTAAGAAAAGCAGTAAACCGGCATGAGTAAGCCATTCTATGCTATACTTCAGTTCAGTTCCATTTTGCATAGGAAGTGAGAATGAGGTGATAGCTGCTTCTTTCAGTGTAGCACGAAGCGATGGGAAAATAGGGCTGGCTGCAATGATGAAGAACAAGATGAACAGATAAACGCTCCATGCATTGAGAATTTCTCCGGCACTGTGAGATTTTGCTTTTTCTACTTGAGCACCACGTTCTGTAATTTTTGCGTAAGCCACAATGACGATGATAGAAAGAATACTACCTATGATAGCCGGTGTTTCTGCACCCATATAGCGTGCTGCTACATATTGACCTATCAGAGAGATACCGCCCACTAATAAAGAAAGGAAGATATTTCTTACCAACTTGTTCGCACTACGATCTGTCAAGAAAAGCAGAATGAAAGGAATCACGAACATAAGGAAAGAAAGCTGTGTTACTACATTGGCACTCAATACCTGAAGGTGAGTTGTAATATCTGCACCTTCTGCCAAAGTTTCATTACCCAATACGATAACGGGCGTACCTACTGCACCGAAGCCTGTAGCTACACTGTTCGCTATCAAACTTACTAACGCAGAGAACACAGGCTTAAATCCAAGGCTGATCAAGATAGCACACGGAATAGCTACCGCTGTACCGAAACCTGCCATACCTTCCAATAAGCCACCAAATCCCCAAGTAAGCAAAAGTACCTGAATACCCTTGTCGGTAGAGATGGAAGAGAACTGATCTTTGATAATTTCTATTTTCTCTGTTTTGAGCAAAACATTGTAACTGAAAATAGCCATCACAATGATGATAAGGATAGGCGAAATAGCTTTCAACGCTCCGTAGGTAAAGGATATACCTAAGTCTTGCATATTCATGTCAAAACCGAAGAGCGCAATGAGAGCTGTTACTACTAAGGCGATGAGTCCACTCTTATCGCCCGACATTTTGAATACTGCCATAAGAATGATGAGCAGCAAAACCGGAATACTTGCTAACAATAGCGTCATAATGGTTAGAATTTTAGGTTAGAATAATTGTTAATTATCTCTTTTTGTTATTAGTCCATGATGCGAATGTAGCAAAAAAAAAGTAGCAACCTATAAATTACTGTCTTTTTTTTGCAAAAAACCTTTTTCTCCTCTTCATTGTTGTTGTATATCTGTAGGATATGTTTGAAAAATGTTTTTTCCTGCGATGGTTTTTTGTGGTTATTGGTTGCTCGTTTTTATTCCGTACCATAGTTTATATAAACTTCTATGGAAGTCTGTATATTTCATAGTGGAAGTCTGTATATTTCATAGTGGAAGTCTATATATTCCGTGCCTAAGATTAGAGTTTACTAACTGTTTGTATGTATTTTTCTTGCTGTTTTATCGTGAAGAAAAGCCTACCTTTGGCGTATGAAATTAGTAGGTATCATTTTAGGCACGGTTTCTTTGGTCTTGGGGGTGATAGGTATTTTTTTGCCGGTACTACCCACTACCCCTTTTTTACTGCTTACCGCATGCTTGTACTTTCATAGCTCGGACAGATTGTACCATTGGCTCATAACTCACCCTCGCTTGGGTTTTTATATCCGTATGTTTAGAGAAGAAAAAGCCATTCCGCTTCAAGCCAAGATTATTTCCCTCCTGCTTATGTGGGCGAGTATTCTCTATTGTACCTGTGTGGTGCTTACCTCTTGGTGGTTGCGTCTTTTTTTGTGGATTATCTCTGCGGGAGTTACCATATATATCCTTTCCTTGAAGACGAAACGATAGACGGAGGGCTTATTTCATTTTTACTATCTTCTTCTATTGTAATACATAGGAGAAATTTATGGTTATTTTTGCAAAAAAGAAATTTATGACAGACATAGATAGAATCCATCAGTTGCGGGAGGAACTGCACGCTCATAATCATAGGTATTATATAGAAAATGCACCTGTTATTTCGGATCAGGCATTTGATGCTCTACTCAGAGAATTGCAAGATTTGGAAGAAAAATATCCGGCGTATGCAGACCCTACTTCTCCTACTATGCGTGTGGGGAGCGACTTAAACAAGGAGTTTACACAAATCGTACATAAATACCCTATGCTATCCTTAGGGAATACCTATTCCGAAGGTGAAGTGACGGATTTTTATCAGCGAGTGAGTCAGGCTCTCAACGAACCCTTTGCTGTTTGCTGTGAACTGAAATTTGATGGAACTTCTATTTCACTCACTTACGAAGAGGGAAAGCTACTTTATGCTGTTACCAGAGGAGATGGTACGCAAGGGGACGATGTAACGGAGAACGTGAAAACCATTCGCTCTATACCATTGGTACTGCAAGGAGAAGGCTTTCCGGAACTGTTTGAGATACGAGGAGAAATTCTTATGCCTTGGAATGTTTTTGATACCTTGAATGCAGAGCGTGAGAGAAGAGAAGAACCTCTCTTTGCCAATCCAAGGAATGCTGCTTCCGGCACACTGAAACTGCAAAATAGTGCTATGGTAGCCGGTAGAAAATTGGACGCTTATCTGTATTATCTATTGGGCGAAACACTGCCTACGGATAGTCATTATGAGAATTTGCAAAGGGTAAAAAAATGGGGCTTCAAAGTTTCTCCTACTATGAAACTGGCACATAGTTTGGAAGAAATTCTGGACTTTATACATTATTGGGACGTAGAAAGAAAAAATCTGCCTGTAGCTACAGATGGTATTGTGCTGAAGGTAGATTCTATTCGGCAACAACGTAACTTAGGATATACTGCAAAATCTCCTCGTTGGGCGATAGCTTATAAGTTCCAAGCAGAAAAAGCCTTGACAAAATTGGAATATGTGTCTTATCAAGTAGGTAGAACCGGAGCGATAACTCCTGTAGCGAATCTTCAGCCGGTGCAGCTCTCCGGTACCATTGTGAAAAGGGCTTCTCTTCACAATGCAGACATTATAGCACAGCTGGATTTGCACGAGGGAGATATGGTTTATGTAGAAAAAGGAGGAGAAATTATCCCTAAGATAACAGCCGTAGATACAGCGCAGAGAGTACCGGGAAGTGCTGCCGTACAATTCATCTCCCATTGTCCGGAGTGTGGTACAGCTTTGGTCAGATTTCCTGATGAAGCCGCTCATTATTGCCCCAATGATACCGGTTGTCCTCCCCAGCTGAAAGGTAAAATAGAGCATTTTATCAGCAGAAAAGCTATGAATATAGATGGCTTGGGACCGGAAACAGTAGATAGGTTCTTTCAGCATGGACTGCTGAAGAACGTGGCAGACCTCTATACTCTGCGTGTGGAAGATATAGTACAGCTGGAAAGATTGGGTGAGAAGACCGCAGAGAATATAGTAAAGAGTGTAATGCACTCTACAGAAGTCCCTTTTGAACGTGTGTTGTTTGCCTTGGGTATTAGGTTTGTAGGAGAAACGGTAGCAAAGAAGCTGGCTGTCGCTTTTAAGGATATAGAGAAACTTTCTACAGCCACCATACAAGAGCTCTTGGAGGTAAACGAAATAGGAGAGAGAATAGCCCAAAGTGTACAGACCTATTTCCGGAATGCAGAGAATCAGGCTTTAATAGAACGTTTGAGAATGGCAGGGCTTCAGTTGGCACTTTGTGAAACAGAATATATGCCACTCTCTCAAACTCTGGCAGGAAAATCTATCGTGATAAGTGGTGTCTTTTCTCATCATTCCAGAGATGAATACAAAGTGATGATAGAAAAACACGGTGGAAAGAATATAGGAAGTATCAGCAAGAAAACCTCCTTTGTCTTGGCAGGAGAGAATATGGGACCTGCCAAATTGGAGAAAGCAACCTCTTTGGGCGTAGCCATAGTGAACGAAGATGAATTTCTGCAAATGCTCTCCACCACAGAGGAAGTGTAAGAGATGAATATAAATAATGCATAGATGTATGAAAGGCTGAGATAAAATCGTAATTTTGCCCAAAGTCAAAAATACAACTATAACAGAAAATAGAAAAGACAAATGATGCATACATGGTTTGAATGTAAAGTTCGCTACGAGAAAATAATGGAAAATGGTGCAAGCAAGAAAGTAACAGAACCCTATCTCGTAGATGCACTTAGTTTCACAGAAGCAGAAGCACGTATTATAGAAGAAGTATCTCCTTTTATAAGTGGAGAATTTACGGTTTCGGACATAAAGAGAGCCAATTACAGTGAACTGTTTGATTCCGAAAATACGGAAGCAGATCGCTGGTTCAAGTGTAAACTCCTTTTTATCACTTTGGACGAAAAAAGTGGAGCGGAGCGTAAAACAGCTACTACTGTACTGGTGAAAGCAAAAGACCTCAGAGATGCCGTAAAGAACTTGGACGAAGGTATGAAAGGTACTATGGCAGACTATACTATCGCCTCTGTGGCAGAAACAGCTATTATGGACGTATTTCCGGTGTCTGTAGACTAAGTATGAAAGCATAAACAAGAAGAATGTTATGTCTATAAAGGAAAATCTACAAAATGTCCTTCGCCCCATTCCTTCTACCGTAACGTTGGTCGCAGTATCGAAGTTTCACCCGGCATCTGCCGTACAAGCGGCTTACGAGGCCGGACAAAGAATTTTCGGGGAGAGCAGAGTACAAGAATTGGAAGAGAAAAGACCTCTCTTGCCTGCGGATATTTCTTGGCATTTTATAGGACATTTACAACGTAACAAAGTAAAGTACATCGCTCCTTACATAGATATGATTCACGCTGTAGATACACTATCCTTGCTACAAGAAATCAATAAAGAAGCCCAAAAACAAGAAAGAACCATTCGTTGTTTATTGGAAATACACATCGCTCAAGAAGAGAGCAAGTATGGTTTCAGTATGGACGAGTGCAGAAACTTGTTGAAGAGCGAGGATTGGGAGCATCTCACCTGCATAGAAATATGTGGACTGATGGGTATGGCTACTTTTACAGATGATACGGAAACAATCGCCAAAGAATTTTCTACATTGCAGGCATTCTTTCAGGAAATAAAAGTAACTTATTTCTCAGACAAGCCTTATTTCAAGGAATTATCTATGGGTATGTCCGATGATTATCTCATTGCGATAGAGCAAGGAAGCACTATGGTAAGAGTCGGTAGCAAAATCTTTGGTCATCGTTCTTATTAGCCTATTTACATTTTTATAAAGAAACAATTTTACCTATTTATCATATGGCAAATTTAAGTACCACATTCGCAAAATTATCCCTCAAGAACCCCTTTATTGTAAGTAGTTCGGGATTGACCAACAGTGTAGACAAAATAAAGAAATTAGAAGAAGCAGGGGCGGGTGCTGTTGTGCTGAAGTCTATCTTTGAAGAGCAAATCACTATGCAAACAGCACAGTTAGACGGGTATGATAGTCCGGAATCCTTGGATTACCTTTCTACCTATGTACGCTCCAATGCCTTGAATGAACATATAACGCTCATTCAATCTGCAAAAAAAGCCTGTAACATACCTGTAATAGCGAGTGTGAACTGCTATTCAAATCACGAATGGGAAGACTTTGCCAAACTATTGGAAGAAGCGGGAGCAGATGCCATAGAACTCAATATCCTCTCTCTGCAAACCTGTAAGGATTATCAGTATGGTAGCTTTGAACAACTGCACATTGATACCTTGAAGAGAATAAAGAAAGTGGTAAATATCCCCGTGATTATGAAATTGGGCAGTAACTTTACCAATCCTGTAGCACTGATACAACAGCTGTATGCCAATGGTGCAGATGCGGTAGTATTGTTCAATCGCTTCTATCAACCGGATATCAATTTGCAAAGTCTGTCTTTCATCAGTACCAATGTGATGAGTGCCGCTAATGAACTCGCAGATCGTCTTCGCTGGACTGCATTGGCATCTGCCGAAGTTCCACAGATAGATTATGCCATTTCTGGTGGTGTGCATCAAGGGAAGAGCCTTATCAAATCTATCTTGGTAGGAGCAACAGCTGTAGAAGCTTGTACCACTATTTATCAAGGTGGCGAAAAGCAAATCGGCATTATCTTGAAAGAATTGGAAGATTGGATGGACGAGAATGGTTTTGAAACCATTGCACAAATGAAAGGTAAAATGAATGCAGCGATGGCAGGTGGAGGAAATCCATTTGAACGCACGCAGTTTATGAAGTATTTTAGTAATCATCAAGGATAAAATTGTTATTTCGTGGTATAAAGACGTAAATATCAGAATAAGAACTTGTATATATAGAAGTTCCTCATTACATTTGCACCCGATTTTGAGTCCGTATAAGGTAAAGAAGCAATGCACTATGTGTATTCACCTGTCGGAAGAAACCCGTTTAATAAATAAATAAAATGTACGTAATCGTAGAAATTAACGGTCAACAGTTCAAAGCAGAAGAAGGAAAGAGACTCTTCGTACACCACATACAAGGTGCAGAAGGCGGTGCTACTGTTGAATTTGACAAAGTATTATTGGTAGACAACAATGGTACTATCACTGTAGGTGCTCCACTCGTAGAAGGAGCAAAAGTGGTTTGCGAAGTGAAATCTCCCTTGGTAAAAGGAGACAAAGTTTTGGTTTTCCACAAGAAGAGAAGAAAAGGTTACAGAAAACTGAACGGTCATCGTCAACAGTTTACTGAATTAACTATTAAACAAGTTATTGCATAACCATTAAAAAGAAAAAGACATGGCACATAAGAAAGGTGTAGGTAGTTCTAAGAACGGACGCGAATCTGCAAGCAAGAGATTGGGCGTGAAAATTTTTGGTGGTGCAGCTTGCAAAGCTGGAAATATCATCGTACGTCAAAGAGGTACAGCTCACAATCCAGGTGAGAACGTAGGTATGGGTAGTGATCATACTTTGTACGCACTGATAGATGGTACAGTATGTTTCAAGAAAGGTCGCGAAAACAAGAGTTTCGTATCTGTAATTCCAAACGAAGCATAAGTATTTCCACTGAAGAAAGATATAAAGGCTGGCTTATTCTGATAAGTCAGCTTTTTTTGTGCTGTTTTCTGTGTGTGCAGAGGAAGAAAGAAAAGTATCTTTGCGAAGCTTTAATTAAAAGATGCGACAAATGAAAAAAATAAGACTGATTGTATGGACTGTCATTGTTTGTTTATTGGCAGGTACTGCTTTCCTCTACTACATATATACGGATAGACCTTTCGGCGGAAAGAGTGGTCAGGCTTACATCTATATAGATACAGACGATGATATGGACTCTGTGCAAGTGAAATTACAACAGGTGGGTTTGTCTTCTACATTGCCGTTGAAATTATTCAATGCTGTATCAAAGTATGAGAAGCATATTAAACCCGGTGCTTATGCTGTAGACCTTTCCACACGTGTGTGGGAAGTCTTGCGAATGCTACGCAATGGAAGACAGACACCGGTACGTGTAGTGATACCCAGTATCCGTACATTAGATAGAATGGTGGCTACTATAGATAAGCGTATTATGGCAGATTCTGCAGATATTATGCGTGTACTAAATGATACTGCTTATATTGGCTCTTTGGGTTTCACGAGAGAAACATTGCCTGCTTTGTTTATCCCCAATACTTATGAGTTTTATTGGACTGTTTCTCCAGAAGCTTTCGTGAAACAGATGCACAAGGAATATACTAGATTTTGGACAAAGGAACGTTTGCAGAAAGCAGAGAAGAAGGGGCTTACTGCCGTAGAAGTCAGTATCTTGGCTTCTATTGTGGAAGAAGAAACTGCTTATAATCCGGAGAAACCTACGATAGCAGGCTTGTACCTCAATAGAATCAAAAAAGGTATTCCACTACAGGCAGATCCTACAGTGAAATTTGGTCTGAAAGCTTTTGAGTTAAGGCGTATTTTGAACGAGCATCTCAAAATAGATACTCCCTACAATACTTATATGCACAGAGGATTGCCTCCCGGTCCTATCAGAATACCGAGTATAGTAGGTATAGAGAGTGTCCTCAATGCCACAGAACACGAATATATTTATATGTGTGGCAAAGAGGATTTTTCCGGTTCACATAATTTTGCTGTAACTTATGCAGAGCATCTGCGTAATGCAGCACGTTACTGGAAAGCCCTCAATGAAAGAGGCATTAAATAAGTGCAAATGAAAAAAAATCCCCGATTGATATTGGCAAGTAACTCACCCAGACGTAAAGAACTTTTAGCGTCTTTGGGATATGAGTTTACAGTACGTACCATTCAAGGTATAGATGAGAGTTTCCCTACGGAGCTGAAAGGTACAGAAGTGGCAGCTTATATAGCCCATCAGAAAGCACGTGCCTATGAACAAGTTTTAGTAGAAAATGAAATTATCATTACCGCAGATACGGTGGTCTGCTTAGGAGATGAAGTCTTGGGAAAGCCCAAAGATGCTACAGAGGCTGTACGTATGCTTACTGCACTTTCCGGCAAAGAGCATAAGGTGCATACTGCCGTGTGCATTCTTTCTTTGGGCAAGCGTATAGAATTTGTGAGTAGTAGTACCGTAAGGTTTAAGTCTTTGTCTACAGAAGAAATACAGTATTACGTAGAGCATTACCTGCCCTTAGATAAGGCAGGGGCATACGGCATACAAGAATGGATAGGGCATATTGCCGTAGAGCATATAAGTGGGTCTTATTTCAATATTATGGGGTTACCTACACACGATTTGTACGAGCATTTATCCGATATGGGTATTCTTCCGTATTGATAAAGTGTTTCTCTGAATTTTCTATAGCTTACTGTAAACTAAACTTAGGTTTATATATTTCGTGATGGAAGTTTATATAAACCATAGTGGAGATTATGAAGACTTCGGCATAAGTTTATAGTTTCTGTTTTTCTATGGGAACTTTTAGACCACACGTTAAATAAACACAAGAAGACGCTTTTTGATAGGTGTAGTAAGATAGGAAGCAGAATAATGCCTACCTTTGCATAGGTTATTTAATCACTCATTATAAAATACAGATAAACATGATTAATTACAAAGAAATCGGCTTGGTAAACACACGAGAAATGTTTGCGAGAGCTATTAAAGGTGGATATGCTATTCCAGCTTTCAATTTCAACAACTTGGAACAGTTGCAGGCTATCGTAAAAGCAGCAGCAGAAACAAAATCTCCTGTAATCCTTCAAGTATCAAAAGGTGCACGTAATTATGCAAATCAAACTTTGCTTCGCTATATGGCAGAAGGTGCAGTGGCTTATGCAAAAGAATTAGGCTGCGAACACCCTGAAATCGTTCTTCACTTGGATCACGGAGATTCTTTTGAACTCTGTAAATCTTGTATAGATATGGGTTTCTCTTCTGTGATGATAGATGGTTCTCATCTTCCTTACGAAGAAAACATTGCACTTACAAAGAAGGTGGTAGAATATGCACATCAGTTTGATGTAACAGTAGAAGGTGAGCTTGGTATTTTAGCAGGTGTAGAAGACGAAGTTTGTGCAGAACATCATACTTATACAAATCCGGAAGAAGTGATAGATTTCGCTACACGTACAGGTTGCGACTCTTTGGCTATTTCTATCGGTACTTCTCATGGTGCTTACAAGTTCAAACCGGAACAATGCCATGTAGATCCGGCTACAGGTCGTTTAGTTCCTCCTCCATTGGCATTCGAAGTATTGGACGCTGTAATGGAAAAACTCCCGGGATTCCCTATCGTATTGCACGGAGCTTCTTCTGTTCCACAAGAAGAAGTAGAAACTATCAATCAGTTTGGCGGTAAGTTGGAAGCGGCTATAGGTATTCCGGAAGATGAATTGCGTAAGGCTGCAAAATCTGCAGTTTGCAAAATCAACATAGACTCAGACTCACGTTTGGCTATGACAGCAGGTATCCGCAAAGTTTTTGCAGAATCTCCGGCAGAATTTGACCCACGTAAGTATTTGGGTCCTGCAAGAGACCGTATGCAAGCTGTTTATAAGAACAAAATTATAAACGTTTTGGGATCAGATAATAAGTTGGCGAAGTAAGCTATATACACTTATTGATAAATAAAATGCTCCTCAAAGTAAGTTTTGAGGAGCATTTTTATTTTGTAGAAATTAGCGCAATGTGATGATTCTGATACCTATTACGTCCTTTCTTCTTGAAGTGTACTCATAAAGCGAGAGAGGGTCTATCAGCACCTTTTTATGTCGTTGTGAGGCATGGAGTAGGTGAGGTTTACCATTTTTGTAAATGATGAAGCCAATGTGTACAGTATCTAAATCACTTTTGTTGGAAACAAAAGCTACTATACTTCCTTCGGGTAGTAATGTTTCTATTTCCGGACGTTGTAGCCACTCTTTCGGGATATATGGATAGTGATAATTCTGATACGCAGTTTCGGCTTCACGGATAGCCTTTTTCATCTCCGGACTGTCCTTGAGTGCAGGGTATAGATGAGCATTACGGCTCATAAATTGTAGGCTTTGAGTACGAATTTTGTGAGGAAAGAGAGACGTGATTTCTTTCAGTATTTGTTTACTGCTATTTTCCTCTATCCACATACTGATATAGTGTAGGCGAGAGGCATACCCTTTTATATCTCCATCTTTGTAACGTATCTGCTGGAGCTTTTCTTTGAAAGAAGTATAAGTACTATCTGCCAGAGCCAAAGCTAATGCTTGTTCTACAAAGGTGGTACAATCTACAGCACCACTACAAATAACCAATTCCTCAGTCTTCTTTCCCTCCAATGTTCCTGCTTGATAAGGGGTATCTATAAATTTTTTTGAGAAGAATGATAATCTTTCAGCCCTTGTTGTCCCTACAGTGTCTATTTTCAGAAGCCGAGAAATCCGAATGCTGTCTTCCGTCTGTGCCAATGTGAGTAAAGGGAAAAAGCAGGCAAGTAAGAAAAACTTATGGTTCATGATCTATTTGTGGAAGTATAGGAAGTGTGATATTATATTTTACAGTGGCTATACGTAGAAGCACTACAAAAGTTCCAGCCAAAATTTGTGCAATGTAAACCGGCAAATATATTTCCAAGCAACCCCAATAAACAAATCCGCCCGCCACACATGCCATAGCATAAATTTCTTTTTGGAAAATCATAGGTGTCTTGTTCAATAGAAGATCTCTGATAACTCCTCCTCCTGCTCCTGTAATAGCACCCATAATGATAGCTACCCAAGTAGACATTCCTAAAGAAATCGCCTTGTCAAAACCTACTACTGTGAACAGACCTAAGCCAATACTGTCCAAAATAAAAATGGTGTAGTTAAATTGTAGTAGATATTTGGCATATCTTAAAACGAAAGCCATAGCCAGTATAATCCAAATGATATACACCGGGTTACTCATCCAAGCCGGTGTTACATTGAGCAGTATATCTCGCAGTGTGCCGCCTCCTATAGCAGTAGCTGCGCCTGCTATGAGTGCTCCGAACCAATCGTAGCGTCTATTGGCAGCCAATCTTACTCCACTTGTAGCAAATGCAAATGTCCCCAAGAAGTCTAAAACCTCCACAAAAGAGGGAAACTCTATATTCATAAATTTGTATGTAGTATTACCAAACGTAGTTGAGGCCGAAACTTAGCAATTCTTGATATTGCAAGAAGCCGTGTTTGCCTTTTTTAGAAACACCATCGTCTAAGCGTGCTAAGACAAAGAGTTTCGTAGATAGATATTTATTGAAGGCAAAGCTGAAAGTATTTTCCCATTCTCCTATTGCCTTGGCGTAGTTGGTCGTGTAAGATAACCGAGACTCCCATAGAAGCGAGTGCATAAGTTTCCATTTGAGTACCACTTCCGCTCTTGAACCTATTACAGTACCTATTTTCTTTCCTACAGGTATATTGAATTTTGTAGGGTCTACTTTGTTACTCATAATAGAATAAACGGTATAGTTGATAGGATTAAAGAGTACAGAAAGGTTACAAACCTTATCTTTTACATACTTGTAATCCAAACCAAGCCCTACGTTGAACTCTGTGGGAGAGAAAGCAGAGGATAATAGGTTATTGGAATTTTTTGCATAATTGGAAAAGAGTTGTGTCTTAACTTCTGCGGATAGTGTGTAGTAGAAGTTATTAAATGCTCTATACCCCAATTTTGAAGCAAAGCGCAGTACGTCGTGGTTTACATTGTATTTATGTAATGTATCCGATGGGCTTGTACTGATACCCAATCTCCACTCTAAGACATTGTCCCATTGTGTTTTTTGTTGGTCGTCGTAGTTAAATTGCAGTACAAATCCAGCCAAAAGTGCCAATGTGCTTTCTCCTCCTTTATACCAGTTGTCCGATAGATTTGTTTGCGTGAACTGTAAGAACCCATTGCCTGTTTTTCTCCAGAAGTTGGGCTTTAAGACGATGAGGTCTGTTTCGTAAGTTTCGGCTTCGGGTGTAGGCTGTAGGAACGAGAGTATTTCTTCATTTTTTGCGTCTATTTTCTTGCTTACTATTTGAGGGATAGACTTCTGTTCAGAAATATACTCTTCATTGTTGCGTACTAATTGTGGATAGTCTAAGTAGAACTTTAAGAATGATTTATTGAGCCAACGATCTACTGTCTTATGTTTTTCCAAATTGGGAACTTGCTTGAATGGAGCATAAGGATCTTTTTCTGCTATGGCAGGAGCCGGTTCCCAATCATTTAGTGTGAAAGATTGGCGAAAAGCATCTTTGTAATACGTCATAGGAACCACGAGTTTATAGTATTCGGAAGGAATAAACAAATCGTCCAATAATAATTCAGGGTCTTCCCAATTTTGTAATAGCTGGTCAAATCCTTTGCGCAGGAGCTTGAGCGTATCTACAAAGTTTATATCCGGATTATAGCCTATATTGTGAGCGGAAGTACTGTTTCTTTTTTGTATGGGCGTATGAGCTTGTGCCGTTACAGCAAAAAGTGTGCAGATAGTAAGCAAGAAAACCTTTCTTGATAATGTATTGTACGTCTTCATCTTGTAATCTATCTTATCTCGTTTAATACCATTTAGAATGGTGCAAAAATAATATATCTATGGCAGAAATAGAAATCTGCCATAGATATACGTGCTATGATAAAAAGTAGTCTGCGACTTAGAATAAGTGTGTATTTAATGCTTTGAGGGCTTTAGCCTTATCTTCTTCTCTGATGAGGAATGATATATTATAGTTGCTGCCACCATAGGAAATCATACGGATAGGTATATCTTTCATAGCTTCTATAGCTTTGGCTTCAAATCCTAAGTTTTCCCATTCTAAATCTCCAACTACGCATATAATACACATATGTTCGTCTACAGTAACCGTACCATACTTTTTGAGGTCGTCTATGATGTCGTGCAGATACTTGGTATTGTCTATAGAAACGGAAACACCTACTTCGGACGTACAAACCATATCTATAGAAGTCTGATAGCTCTCAAACGTTTCAAAGACTTTGCGTAGGAAACCATGCGCTAAAAGCATTCTTCCGGACTTTATCTTAATAGCGGTGATGTTATCTTTTGCTGCGATGGCTTTGATTTTTTCTGCTTCGGACTCATTTGAAATAAGTGTTCCGGGTGCATCGGGTGCCATCGTGTTGAGGAGGCGCACAGGAATGTTTGCGTGTTTTGCCGGCTGGATACAGGTAGGGTGAAGTATCTTCGCTCCGAAGTAAGCCAGTTCTGCTGCTTCTTCAAAGTGCAGTTGGCGTATAGGAGTTGTATTTTCCACAATACGCGGGTCATTATTGTGCATACCATCTATATCTGTCCAAATCTGGATTTCCTCCGCATAGATAGCTGCTCCTATTAAGGAAGCTGTATAATCACTACCTCCTCTCTGCAGATTATCTATTTCTCCATAGGCATTTCTACAGATAAATCCTTGTGTAATGTAGATTTCATAACCTTTGTGCTCTTCTAATAAAACTTGCAGGTTTTCACGGATTGCAGGTAGATCCGGTTCTCCGTGTTTGTCTGTTCTCATATATTCTAAAGAAGGGAGCAGGCATGCTTTTACGCCTATTTCGCAGAGATAGTTTGTTACCATATTGGTAGAGATAATTTCTCCTTGTGCCAATATGATTTTCTCTTCAAAGAGTGTAAACATCTCTTTGGTGAATGATCGTAGATAATCGAAAATAGATTTTACGAAAGCGTGTGTCTTGTTTTTATATACTTCTGTAGTATATAACTCTTCTATATGTTGCTTGTATTTCTTTTCCAGTACATTGATAAGTTCGTAAGCACCTTCGGGGTTTTTCTTGTATAGATAATCGCAAATTTCTACCAAGGTGTTTGTAGTACCGGACATAGCAGAAAGCACTACTATTTTTTGTTCTCCATCTACGATGAGTTTGGTAACTTCACGCATACGTGCTGCAGAGCCTACAGATGTGCCCCCAAATTTCAATACTTTCATTGCTTTTTATTCTTTGTATAGTGTATTATTGGATTAAAATTCTGATGTGCGTTCCAGTTTCTTTTCTTCGCATCTATATACTTTTCCCGGATACTCGTGTAGTAGCTGCAGATTGTGAGTAGTCATAATGATAGCAGAGCCTTGTTTACAAATATCTCTTAGTAACTCTACTATTTTTCTTCCTGTTTCTATATCTAAGTTTCCTGTAGGCTCATCTGCCAAGATGATTTCCGGTTTGTTCAGTATGGCACGTGCTATCACTACACGTTGCTGCTCACCTCCGGAAAGCTCAAATGGAAATTTCTTTCTTTTTTCGGACATACCTACTTGTTCCAAAACTTCTTCTATGCGTTTACTGATCTCTGTTTGAGATTTCCAACCGGTGGCACGTAAGACAAAACGTAGATTTTCTTCTACATTTCTGTCTGTAAGTAATTGGAAGTCTTGGAATACGATACCTATTCTTCTGCGGAGTAAAGGCAAGTCTTTCTTCCGAAGGTGTGATAAGTTATAGTGGAAGACTTGGGCATTTCCTGTCTTTATTTTGATTTCTCCATAAATGGTTTTTAAGAAAGAAGATTTGCCTGTGCCTACGCGACCTATTAGGTAAACAAAGTCTTCTTTTCTTAGTTCAAAATTCACGTCTTTGAGTACCTCGTGATTAGTATTGGATATATCTACGGCTTTATATGATATGAGTACTTCTTGATCCATTTTTATACGGAGTAATTTTAGTCTGTAATGAAGACAAAAATAAGGCTTTATTATAGAATAAGAAATAGAGGGAGTACAGTTTTTGTTCGTTGGAGAAGCAATGAGAGTATTTAACAAGTCTTGAGAAAAAGAAAAACGACGCTTTTCTCAAAGCATCGTTTTTATAATTAAATAGGTATTAGTGTTTTCTTAAGGTAATAAGATCGTTTTCAGGATAATGTTACAAAGATGTGCCCTTTTTCTTTAATTAACAATGGTTTGTTCTTTTTTCTTCTCATAAAAATGCTACAATCTTGTTTTTGAGCCTATTTCTCGGACGTTATTTTGCAGTTTGTATTTGTTTTGGCTACTTGAAATCGTATTTTTGCAAGGTTAAATAAAGAAATTATGTTGTCTGCAATTATAGAAAAAGAGAATATAGAGACTGTAGAAAAATTGTTTTCTGCATCAGAGAAAATAGTTATCGTTACGCACGTATCTCCGGACGGAGATGCTTTAGGCTCTTCTTTGGGCTTGTATCATTATTTGGTAGGCAGAGGAAAAAAAGTACAAATCATTGTCCCCAATGCCTATCCTGATTTCTTAAACTGGCTACCCGGCGTGAAAACAATTTATCGTTATGATAAGAAAGAAAAGGAAGCAAAGGAGGCTATATCCGAAGCAGACCTTATCTGTTGTTTGGATTTCAATACTCTATCTCGCATCAATGAATTGGCAGAACCTGTAAGAGGGGCTACGTGTAAGAAAATTATGATAGATCACCATTTAGATCCGGAGCCATTTTGCGATGTTACCATTTCTCACCCGCCTATTTCTTCTACATCGGAGTTAGTGTTTCGGCTTATCTATAGATTAGGAGGTTATGAGGAGCTTTCTTTCCAAGCAGCAGAATGTATTTATACCGGAATGATGACAGATACGGGAGGCTTTACCTATAGTTCTAATCAGCCGGAAATCTATACGGTCATATCTGCGCTTTTGGCAAAGGGTATAGACAAAGATGTCATTTACAGAAGAGTTTTTTATACTTACTCGGAAAATCGTCTTAGACTGATGGGGTATGTACTCTACGAGAAAATGCAAGTCTATCCGTCATTTCGTTCAGCACTGATTTGTTTATCTCGTGAAGAACAGAAGAAATTTACCTTTAGTAAAGGAGATACAGAAGGATTTGTCAATCTTCCTTTGCAAATGAAAGGCATCAAATTTTCTGTTTTTTTTCGTGAAGATACAGAGCAGAATATGATCAAAATATCATTACGTTCTGTAGGTACATTCCCTTGCAATAAAGTAGCTTCCGAGTTCTTTGGTGGTGGAGGACACCTGAATGCTTCCGGAGGTGAGTTTTATGGTAAAATGGAAGATGCAGTGCTGCTTTTCAAGCAAGCATTGATAAAATACGAGTCGCTTTTGCAGATAGAAGAGAACTAAGCTGTAGAAGAAACACTTGTTTATCCATCTGATTTCTGTACTTTTGTTCCCACAAAAAAGATTAAAAATGAAGAGAATATTTAGAACCGTAAGTAGCACTTTGCTGATGTTACTTTTTTTAGGTATAGCTACTCAAAGCTGTAAAAGCGATAAGACTTATGCAGAGCAAAAAGAAGAAGAAGCAGCGGCTATCAAATCATTTATGAAGGCTCGTAATTTCAAAGAAATATCCGAAGAACAATTTGAGAAACAAAACTATACTACGGCAGCCAATGAATATGTTTTCTTGAAAAAAACGGGTGTCTATATGAATGTTATGAATGCAGGTGAAGCAGAAAAAGTACTCCCCAATGGCACTTATCAAGTCTTGTTCCGTTTCGTAGAAATTATGGTACAGAATAGAAAGGAAGATATGGGAAAACAGGCAGGAGATACTATTGTCTATAATATGCACAAGTATGAAAACCCCTCCTTGTTGAGCTTACCTGATGAGGCACAAGTAACAATCTCCAATACTACGATATCCGGTACATTTACAGGATTGGCATTATTGGCGCAAACACATCGTGGAGACAATAGAAATAACACTTATAGCTCTGCTGTTCCTACGGGCTGGCTCATACCATTGCGTTATATCAAACCTTCTCGTACAGACAGTGCAGAAAAGATAGCACGTGTGCGTCTCATTGTTCCTCACGCAGAAGGACATTTTTCCGCTACAGAAAATGTTTGTCCTTATTTTTATGAACTTACTTACAATTTAGGAAGATAATAATTATAGATCATGGCACTAATCAAATCTATTTCAGGCATACGTGGTACGATAGGTGGAGGCGTAGGAGAAGGATTAAATCCTTTGGATATTGTAAAGTTTACTTCGGCTTACGCAACATTGATACGGAAAACTACACAGCAGAAAAGTAATAAAATAGTAGTAGGTAGAGATGCCCGTATCTCTGGAGAAATGGTAAAAAATATAGTCTGTGGCACACTCATGGGAATGGGTTTCGATGTTGTAAACATAGGATTGGCTACGACACCTACTACAGAATTGGCGGTAACTATGGAAGAGGCGTGTGGAGGTATTATTCTTACAGCCAGCCATAATCCACGCCAATGGAATGCTCTGAAACTGCTGAATGAAAAAGGAGAGTTCCTCAATGCGGAAGAAGGTGCAGAAGTCTTGCGTATAGCAGAAGCAGAAGCTTTTTCTTATGCAGATGTAGAACACATAGGAAGTTATACAGAGGACTACACTTACGATGAAAAGCATATACAGCACGTATTGGATTTGGAACTTGTAGATGTAGAAGCTATAAAGAAAGCCAATTTCCGTGTGGCTTTGGATTGTGTTAATTCCGTAGGTGGTATTGTATTGCCTAAGCTTTTGGAAAAATTGGGTGTACATCAAATGGAGAAACTATACTGCGAACCTACAGGGGATTTTCAGCATGATCCGGAACCATTGGAAAAGAATCTTTCGGACATTATGGGACTTATGAAAAAAGGTGTGGCAGATGTGGCATTCGTAGTAGATCCAGATGTAGATAGATTGGCTATGATATGCGAAGATGGTACTATGTATGGAGAAGAATATACCTTGGTTTCTGTAGCAGATTATGTATTGAAGCATACACCTGGTAATACGGTATCCAATCTTAGTTCTACTCGTGCTCTACGTGATGTTACACAGAAATATGGAGCATCTTATAGTGCATCTGCCGTAGGAGAGGTAAATGTGGTAACGCAGATGAAAGCTACTCATGCTGTCATAGGCGGAGAAGGAAATGGCGGTGTTATTTATCCTGCTTCCCACTATGGTAGAGATGCTTTAGTAGGTATCGCCTTGTTTTTATCTCATTTGGCACACGAAGGAAAGACGGTTTCCGAACTGAAAGCTACTTATCCTTTATATTATATGGCAAAGAATAAGATAGAGCTTACACCTACTACAGATGTAGATGCTATTCTGACTAAAGTAAAAGAACTCTACAAGAATGAGCAAATAAATGATATAGATGGTGTAAAAATAGACTTTGCAGACAAGTGGGTACACCTGAGAAAAAGCAATACAGAGCCTATCATACGTGTCTACTCTGAGGCTACTTCTCCGGAAGCCGCAGACACTATAGCACAACAAATTATGCAAGTGATACATAGCTTGGCATAACTCACACTCTATAAATTAAAAGGAAACGCTGTTTGATTTTAATCGGACAGCGTTTTTTTGTTATGTATATTAGCTGATTCTCCTATGGTGAGTGGGAAGATGCGTGAAGAGTGCAGGCAAGGTTTATCCCATACCGAAGTTTATGTAGATTTCCATTAAGGTTTATATATTTCGTACCGCAGTTTATATAGACTTCCAATATGAAATATAGAAAATTCCCTATAGATGAAGATGAGGAAAGAAAAACAAGTTCTTTTCTTGTTGCAGCATATTATCTTTGTGTACATAAAACCTTATTGAAGAATATATGAAATACACTATGAGAAGTATGCCGGATTTACACGGCAAAGGAAAATCTATCACTTATCCTCAATTATTGCATAGTAGTGTGATAAGTACAGATCAAGTAGCTGCAGAACTGCAAGTGAGAAGCTCTTTTACAGTGGGGGATATAAAAGGCCTTATCTGTAGTTTGGCTACTTATATAGCAGAGCGAACAGCAGAGGGAAGTTCTGTGAGAATAGATGGTTTAGGGACATTTTTCGCTACGTTGCGTTTAGTGGCAGGAGTGGAGAGAGAAGTAGATGGAGGTACGAAACGAAATGCACGGAGCGTTTGTATACGTACTATCAGATTTAGAGCAAATAGGAAAATGGTAACAGAAGCGCAGAAATACTGTGTCTTGGAACGAGTACGCTTGCCCGAGCGGAAGAAGAAAGTAATAAACCCGGAAGAACGTCTCAGACTTGCATTGTCTTATATGGCAGAGAGGGGATTTCTACGTGTGAAAGATTATGCACATCTCACAGGGCTTTCCACTACACAAGCATCTATAGAGCTTAGGAAGTGGAAAGAGGAAGGATATATGATTACTTCGGGGAGGGCTACGCACAAGGTGTATATGCTACCACAAGATAAATCATAGAACAATCTACTCAATGGAAAGTTCTTTTTTAGGGTAAGCACTTTTCAGAAAGTTCTTAAGCCGGCGTGTAAAAAGCCATTTTCCCCCTAACTTTGCACTTTGAAATAATAAGTGTATGAGGGAACTGTTGAAGAAACAATGGGAAGGAACATTACAGCAAGTGAGAGCTTTCTGGATAAGGAGCTTCTGGACGAAGCCGGATAGTTTATGGGCATTGAAGGTTACATTGTCTGTAAGCTTGTTCGTGATAGTGGCGGTTTTTATAGGTGAGCCTTTTGTAGGTGTTACTTTAGCATTAGGAGCTGTAGGAGCTTCATTGGCAGAGAACGATGACCACCCTCATGGAAGAGTGAAAACTTTTATCCTGACTATTGTAAGTTTTCTTATAGTCAGCTTTTTTGTAGAGTTGCTGAAACCTTATCCTGTCTTTTTTGCCATAGGCTTCGCTCTTACCATTTTTACGCTGACCATATTGGCAGGAATCCGTCCACGTTATCAAGGTATTTCCTTTGCCGCTTTATTGGTGTCTATCTATGCTATGTTGGGAGCAGGTGTGAAACCTTGGTATTATCAGCCTATCCTACTTCCTGCAGGTGGTGCTATCTATGGAACTATTTCTACGATATTGCTGTATGTACGTCCTTATCGTCTACTGCAAGAACAGTTGGCGCAAGCCTATAAGTCGCTGGCTACATATATAGAAATGAAGTCAAAGCTCTTTCCTTCCACATGGGAAGTCCAAAAAAGTATCCGAACCGACTTAGCACAACAGAATATAGCGATAGAGCGTTGTATAGAGGGGGTAAAACAAGTTCTTTTTTCAGCTGCTTATGAACTGAAAAGCAGAGGAGAGGGCTTAGAGGCTATTTCACCTTATTATAATAGATGGCTACTTCTGCAACAACTGCATGAGCGTGTAGTTTCCAGTCATCAGCGTTATGATATTTTGGCACTTAGTACAAAGAAAAGCCCTAAAGACAGCCTGATAGTAGAGGGCTTCGGGAGAATGCTCCATGAAATAGCCTTTGCGATAAAACGGTATGCAGACAGTTTGCTTACGGGAGAAACCTATGTGTATCCTGTCAGCTTGAAATGGACTATTGCTTCTATGAAGACCCTATTGATGGGTAGTAAGGACGCACCGGAGTATCCGGCTATGACTTTACTTTACGAAAATTTACGTGCTGTAGGGAAGATGCTCAATGATGTAGATCATATTTATGCTCATATTCCTATAGAGGAGCTAAACTTTACTCCTCCTTCTTGGAAAGAACGTTTTTTATCCTTGTTGGATAGAAAAAATCTAAGGTTTCAGCACGCTATTCGTCTTACTATCTGTCTGCTTGCAGGTTTTGCTATTATGTATGGGTTTGATTTGGTAAAAGGCGATTGGATAATGCTCACTTCCCTCTTTGTTTGTCAGCAGAGCTATACGGCGACGCGTCAGCGTATAGGCGAAAGAATTTTAGGAACTGTATTGGGGGTGGTATTGGGAATTTTGTTGGCACGTATGATGCCTACTATGCTGGGGCAAGTTACTATGCTTATCGTAACCATTTATCTCTTCTTCTATTGGACACGAAAAAAATATTATGTGGCAGTAACTTTCATTACTATCTTTGTTATAGCCGCCTTCAATATCCAAACAGGTATGGGAGCAGCATTGATGGAGCAAAGATTGCTACACACCCTTATAGGTGCAGGATTAGCCTTTGCTGCGGTACGTTTTATTTGGCCGGATTGGCAATATCGTCATTTACCCCAATCTATGAAAACAGCCATTCTCGCCAATAAAGCTTACTTTGATGTAATTTGGGAAGGAGATAAGCGAGGACACGCTTATTATGTAGCCCGTAGAGTGGCTCATCAAGCAGACAATGCCATAGCTACAGCTTGGAGAGGTATGTTCGTAGAACCGAAAAGCAAGCGTTTCTTGCAGAAAAAAGCCTATGACTTGACCTATCAAAATCATTGCTTGCTTTCCTATATTTCTGCTTTAGGTGCACATTATTACGAAAAACCAATGACAGAAGATGCTCGGGAAATTTGTACAAAGGTAAGTGCTGTCTTAGATGCTGCTATTGTAGCTTTGGAAACCGGTGAAGTGAAAGAAGACTTTACGAAATATGAGATGAGAAAATGGGAAGCCACCTTGTGGAAAGAAAAAACAGAGGGAAAGGAAGAGCTTATGGTGTTACTATACAATATAGCCCATACTTCGGACGAACTCCTGAGAGAAATTGTGATTTGGAGGAAATCTATTTCTACTACAGAATCTTAAAAACTCTGTAGTTCTTCTGAGAAAATGATAAATAGCACGTAAAAAATAGATGGATACATTGTGCTATGAAAGAAAGTATTTATATTTGAGGCGTATTATCAACCAAAAAAACTTTTTTATGGAAGTAAAAAAATCTCCCAAAGCCGACCTTAATAGAGGTAGACTTACAGGAACATTGGTAGGGTTAATACTCGTATTAGTAGGAATTTTTGTGGCATTCGAATGGACCGAGTATGACAAAAAAATCTCTGCTGATAGTGGTATCGTAGAACCAATGTTTGAAGAAGAAATGATTCCGATTACGGAACAACAAGAGCCGGAAAATGCTCCACCTCCTCCCGAAGCTCCAAAAGTGGAAGAAGTGATCCAAATTGCAGAAAACGATGCGAAAGTACAAGAAAGTACCATTCGTTCCAGTGAAGAAACAAAAACTGCGGTGGAAATCAAGTACACTCCGAAGCAAGTGGTAGCACCGGTAGAAGAAGCAGAACCAGATGATAAGGTTCCTTTTACTGTGGTGGAACAAATGCCGGAATTCCCTGATGGTGGTATGGCGGGTTGTATCAAATTCTTGCAGTCTAATGCGAAATACCCTGCTATATCTCAAGAAAATGGTATGCAAGGTCGTGTTACAGTGCAGTTTGTGGTAGAAAGAGATGGTTCTATTACAGATGCAAAAGTGGTGAAATCTATTGATCCTTATTTGGACAAAGAAGCACTACGTGTAGTAAACTCTATGCCAAAATGGAAGCCAGGTAGACAGCTTGGTAAGCCGGTGCGCGTGAGATACTCTGTTCCTGTAACATTCAGATTGCAGTAAAAGTAAAACGCAAAAAAATGGAAAGCTGCTCGCAAGAGCAGCTTTTTATTTATATAAAAACCACTCTATAGCATATGTTATAATAACTCAAGAAACAACTATGAAACAGTTTACAGCAAACGAATTACTGGATTCTTTTTCTCAATATATCTCCCAGCTCACTTATGCCAAAGAACCGTATGCGCTCTATGCCCCTATAGACTATGTACTGCCTACGGGAGGAAAACGGGTACGTCCAATTCTTATGCTTTTGGCATATAATTTATATAAGGAGGATATAACCACTATATTCTCACAAGCCACAGCACTGGAAACATACCATAATTTCACTTTACTGCACGATGACTTGATGGACGGGGCAGATATGCGTAGAGGAATACCTACAGTGCATAAAAAGTGGAATGCCAATACTGCTATTCTCTCGGGAGATGCAATGCTCATTCTAGCCAATCAGCTTATGCTTATAGATTGTCCTACAGATAAATTGGCTGCTGTATTGAAAGAATTTATGCAAGCCGAAATGGAAGTTTGTGAAGGACAGCAATGGGACGTAGACTTTGAGGAACGGACAGACGTTTCTATAGAGGAGTATATAGAAATGATACGTCTGAAAACTTCTGTATTGCTGGGTGTAGCATTGAAAATAGGAGCCATATTGGGAGGAGCATCTGTAGAAGATGCGCAGCACTTGTATGATTTTGGTATAAAGATGGGTTTATCTTTTCAGTTGCAAGATGATTACTTGGACGTGTATGGGGATCCTAAAACCTTTGGCAAAATGATAGGTGGAGATATTCTTAATAATAAAAAGACGTTTATGCTCATCACAGCCTTGGAAAGAGCTGAAGGAGAAGATGCTATCGCACTGAAAAAATGGATAAGTAGCAAAGACTTCCAGCCTGAAGAAAAAATTAAGGCGGTAACGGAAATTTATAATCGCTTAGATATACCGGCATTGTGCCAAGAAAAAATGAATGCTTTGTATGAGGAAGGATTGGCTCTCTTAAATAAGGTCAGTGTAACTCCTTCTCGGAAAACAGAACTACGTACTTATGTAGAACGTCTGATGAAAAGGAATAAATAAAGGATATGATAGATACGCATACACACTTATATGTAGAAGAATACGACGCAGATAGGGCTGAAATGTTTAGCAGAGCTACAGACGCAGGAGTAACCCACTTTTTTCTCCCCAATGTAGATGTAGATAGTATAGACAGGTTACTCCGGACTTGTATGGAACATAAGCATTGCTATCCACTTATGGGGTTGCACCCTACTTCTGTGGGCAAGAACTGGAAACAACAGTTGGAGAAGATGAAACCCTATTTTTGCGGAGAGCAGAAAATGTGGGGAGTAGGAGAGGTGGGTTTGGATCTGTATTGGGATAAAACCTATCTCAAAGAACAATGCTTGGCATTTGATGTGCAAATTCAGTGGGCTTTAGAATATGATTTGCCCTTGATTATACACGTAAGAGATGCCTTCCCTGAATTATTCCAAGTCTTATCTCCTTATAAAAATACCCCTTTGAAAGGTATTTTCCATAGTTTTACAGGAACGAAAGAAGATGCTGTAGAGGCTTTGGCATACAAAGAATTTATGCTGGGTATAAATGGTGTGGTTACATTTAAGAACAGCAATCTTTCTTGTGTATTGGAAAGCGTTCCTGTAGAACGGGTCGTTTTAGAAACAGATGCACCTTATTTGACCCCTGTTCCTTATAGAGGAAAAAGAAATGAAAGTGCCTATCTACCCTTCATCGCTCAGAAAATAGCAGATGTATATCATCTGTCATACGACGAAATTATAGCAAAAACTACCCAAAATGCGCTGAAAGTCTTCTATAAATGACTTGCGAAGCTTTTCTGTAGTTGTTCCTTAGTCGCTAATTTACAGGTATTTTGTAGGTTTAACAATAAAAAAACTCTACATTTGTAGAGATAAACGCTTGTTCTATGCTTGTTTTAATTATTTTTGCAAGCGAATGTACAAAGGAGAGATGCTCGAGTGGTTGAAGAGGCACGCCTGGAAAGCGTGTAAACGTCAAAAGCGTTTCACGGGTTCGAATCCCGTTCTCTCCGCAAACAGAAATGTTGAAAAAGAAGAAAACAATAACAAGTAAAACAATCAAAATTTTTAATCCTAAAAAATTAAACGCACAATGAAAAAGTTTTTTGCAATCATTGCAGTGATGGGAGTCTTAACATTTGGTATGACTCAAACTATCTTGGCACAAGAAAGTACAGAAAATGCACCTGTACAAACAGAAGAAGTCGTTGCAAATGAAGAAGCAGCTAATGAATCTGTAGAAGCCGTAGAAGTAGAAGCTGCAGAAAGTGGTTCTTTCTTCAAAGAAATGAAAACAAAGTTCATCGAAGGTAATGTTGTGTTTATGTCTCCTGTAGCCTTGGCTTTATTGCTTGGTTTGGCACTGTGTATTGAACGTATCATCTATCTTACATTGGCAGAAGTAAATTCTAAGAAATTGATGGGAGAAATTGAAGCAGCATTGGAAAAAGGCGATCTCGAAGGTGCAAAAGAAATAGCACGTAACACTCGTGGTCCTATCGCTTCTATTTGCTATCAAGGTTTGATGAGAGTAAACGAAGGTTTGGACGTAGTAGAACGCTCTGTAGTATCTTACGGTGGTGTACAAGCTGGTTACCTTGAAAAAGGCTGTTCTTGGATTACTTTGTTTATCGCATTGGCTCCATCTCTCGGGTTCTTCGGAACAGTGGTTGGTATGGTGCAAGCATTTGACGATATCCAAGCAGCAGGTGATATCTCTCCTACAGTCGTAGCAGGTGGTATGAAAGTGGCGTTGATCACTACTATCTTCGGTTTGATCGTTGCTATGCTTCTCCAAGTATTCTACAACTATATTTTGACTAAAATTGAAAGCATCACAAGCGATATGGAAGACTCTTCTATCACATTGCTTGACTTGATCATGAAATACAACTTGAAGTTCAAAAAATAATACATAGAAAGAATGACTAAATCATATAAAACATCTTACTACGTATTATATGCCTTGATTGCAGTCATTGTAGCTGTATTTGGTATATTCTTCTTGGTAGGATACGACAATTTTGAAGGGACTTTGAGAGTTCCTACCAATACAGGTCTTTTGGTAAATCTGATGTACATATTGTCTGCAGTAACTTTTGTTATGTTCCTCTTGGGAGTTTTGAAAGAATTGCTCACAGCTAAGAAAGTACGTTTGTTCGGTGCTTTGGCTTTTATAGCTCTACTCCTCGTTACTTTCTTCATAGGTTCTACAGAATCTTTGAAATTGGCTGATGGAACTTTGGTAGACAGTGTATCTACACTTCGCTTTGCCAATATGTCTTTGTTCTCTATCGCTCTCTTGCTGATCGTAACAGTATGTGTTACTGCTTTCAGCGTAGTGAAAGGCTTAGCTAAAAAATAATATCAGGACATTGATATCCTATAATCAATTAAAAACGAAGTAAGAAAATGGCAAAAGGAAATAGAAAAGTCCCTGGAATCAATTCAAGTTCTACGGCAGACATCGCTTTCATCTTGCTGATCTTCTTCCTTATTACAACATCAATGGATACTGACCGTGGTTTGGCGAGACGTTTACCACCTCCCCCCGAAACACAGGAACAGAAAAATGATATTATTGTTAAGGAACGAAACGTTTTCCAAGTACGTATCAACAAGGATAACCAGTTGATGGTAGCAGGAGAATGGTCAGACATAAGACAACTCAGAGCGAAAGCTAAAGAATTTATTGATAATCCAACAGATAATCCAAACCTCCCAGAAAAGCACTTGAAGAATATACCTTTCTTTGGTGATGTTATGGTTACAGAAAAACACGTTATTTCTGTACAAAATGACTTGGGAACTAGTTATGGAGCTTACTTGGAAGTGCAAAACGAACTCGTAGCTGCTTACAATGAATTGCGTAACGAATTGGCGCAAAAACAATTCGGTAAAACTTACGAAGCATGTAATAGCGAACAAAGAGATGCGATAGCACAGTATTATCCACAAAAAATCTCTGAAGCGGAACCTAAAAAATATGGAGGAAAATAACAATGGGAAAATTTAATAAATCAGGAAAGCGCGGTATGCCGGAGTTGAATACATCTTCTCTACCTGACCTTATTTTTACCATGTTGTTCTTCTTTATGATTGTAACAACTATGCGTGAAGTTACGCTGAAGGTGCAATTTAGGGTTCCAGCCGCTACAGAATTGGAAAAGCTTGAGAAAAAGTCATTGGTATCATTTATCTATATAGGAAAACCACTTCCTGAATACCAAAAGAAGTATGGTACAGCTGAACAAATTCAGTTGAACGATAAGCTTACAGAGGCTTCAGATGTGCAAGACTATATTTACCAAGAACGTGAGAATATGAAAGAAGAGGATAAACCTTTTATGACTGTATCACTCAAGGTAGATCAAGATGCTAAGATGGGTATTGTAACAGATGTAAAACAAGCATTGCGCCAAGCGTATGCTTTGAAGATAAATTACTCTGCGACTCAACGCCACTAATTAAGCTCATATAAATACACTAAACAGCGAAATCTCATTATACGAGGTTTCGCTGTTTTTTTTATCTTTGTAGAAAGAGTGTGTATTGACTTAAAATAGAAAAGTGTTATATTTGCACGCAATAAATTCCTAACGTTTTTATATATGTCATTTATTGCTGATAGAGTCGTAATGGACGGTTTAACGTTCGACGATGTATTGTTGATTCCTTCTTATTCGGAAGTACTACCTAAAGCAGTAGAACTTTCCACACAGTTCTCAAAAAATATACACCTAAAAATTCCTTTTGTAACAGCTGCAATGGACACTGTTACAGAGGCGCAAATGGCTATTGCCATAGCACGTGAGGGCGGTATCGGTGTGATACACAAAAATATGTCTATAGAAGAGCAAGCAAGACAAGTGGCTATAGTAAAACGTGCAGAAAATGGTATGATTTACGATCCTGTTACTATTTTAGCAGATGCTACGGTCTTAGATGCACTCAATATTATGTGCGAATATAAGATAGGCGGTATACCAGTAGTGGACGAAAATAGAATATTGGTAGGTATTGTAACCAATCGTGATTTGAGATTTGAAACAGATGGTACAAAGAAGATCTCAGAAGTTATGACCAAAGAAGGGATTGTAACCATAGACCAAGCCACAGATATGGAAACTGCTGCCAGTATCTTACAAAAACACAAGATAGAGAAACTGCCTGTAGTAGGTAGCGACGGCAAACTCATTGGATTGATTACCTATAAGGATATTACAAAAGCGCAAGATAAACCTATGGCGTGCAAAGATGCCAAGGGTAGACTGCGTGTAGCTGCAGGTGTAGGCGTTACTGCCGATACTCTGGAGAGAATGGAAGCTTTAGTAAATGCAGGAGCAGATGCTATTGTGATAGATACAGCACACGGACATTCTCTTTCTGTGATAGAAAAGCTCAAAGAAGCAAAGAAGCGTTTTCCTCAAATAGACATAGTAGTAGGAAATATAGCTACAGGAGAAGCTGCAAAGGCTTTGGTGGAAGCCGGTGCCGATGCAGTGAAAGTTGGTATAGGACCTGGTTCTATTTGTACTACTCGTGTGGTAGCAGGTGTAGGCGTACCACAGCTCTCAGCTATTTACGAAGTGGCAAAAGCCTTGGATGGTACAGGTATTCCTTTGATAGCAGACGGTGGACTTCGCTATTCCGGAGATGTGGTGAAGGCTTTGGCTGCAGGTGGCTATTGCGTGATGATAGGATCGCTTGTAGCCGGTACAGAAGAATCTCCTGGGGATACCATTATCTTTAATGGTCGTAAGTTTAAGTCTTATAGAGGTATGGGTTCACTGGAAGCTATGGAAAATGGTTCTAAAGACCGATATTTCCAAGGTGGTACAAATGATGTGAAGAAATTGGTACCGGAAGGAATTGCAGCTCGTGTACCTTATAAAGGATCTTTGTACGAAGTCATTTTCCAATTGGTAGGTGGATTACGTGCGGGTATGGGTTATTGTGGAGCTCAAAATATCAAGGAACTGCACAAAGCCAAGTTTACACGTATTACCAATGCGGGAGTTATGGAGAGCCACCCACACGATGTAACTATCACCAGTGAAGCTCCAAACTATAGCAGACCTCAATAATTAAAGTCATAATCATAAGAAGCAGGTATGTGGAAGTTTCTTTTCTGCTACCTGCTTTTATTGCTTTCTTATGTATATAAATTCATTCACAGCCCTATTTACTTGCCTCTTTTTGTTTTGTCAAGCACACTCTTTGTATTCTCAGAGTGATGCAAAAGTTGCTTTTACTATAGATGGTGAGCCCGTATTACAGTCGGAAGTACTGCAACTTTACACACGTTTATCTGTGGAGGAACAAAAAAAATTGTCTTTCAAAGATTACTTACCTATCTATATTCGCTATAAACTGAAGGTAAAAGATGCCCGGCGATTAGGTTATGATACTCTATCAGCCTATAAACTCCAGCGAGATGCACTGTATAGAGGTAATCAGGCAAAGGCTACGACTATGCGTATGCATACGGATTCTCGTTTGACAGCTTTTGATCACTATTCTATTTTGGTGCGTCAAGATGCAGGAAACACTGTTTTTGAGGAAGCTAAGACTGTCATAGAAAAGGTTTATAGAGATCTTTCTAATGGGTCTTCTGCAGAGGCTGTTCGGAGGAAATACCAGCTTTCAGATCAGAATGTTTTCGGACAAACGAGTGAGGGAGTGGTGGATATAAGTCTGCTTCTACCGGAAGTTGCCACTCAAGTACAGCATTTGTCCGTAGGAGAGTTTTCTTCTCCTTTCTCTTCTCCATTGGGCTGGCACATTGTATTTCGTAAATCTGTGCCTATGGCTATGCAATCGCCCGATATGCTCTCTTCTTCCGTGCCTTTTTCTTTGGAAGAGGAGCGTGTAGTTGCAGAAGGATTGTTGGCTTATTTTTGGGATAACGCACAGAGTCTTCCAATGTCTTCTGTGATTTCTGATAAGGACTTGAATGCCTATTTTGAGGCGCATAAAAAGGATTATAAATGGGATACACCTCGTTTTAGCGGAGGGGTTATTCATTGTTCTGATAAGAAAACAGCCAAATCGCTTCGTAAAGTGCTCAGAAAACTTCCTGTAGAGAAGTGGGCAATGATAGTACAACAGCTTAATGAAGCTGAGGGAAAAACGATAGCTATAGTAGAGACCGGTTTATATAAATGGGGAGAAAATCCTTACGTAGACGAGAAGATTTTTGTAGGAAGAGCTACAAAGCCTGTTAGTCCCGATTTGCCCGTTTGTCTTGTGGTAGGCAAGAAACTGAAGAAAGCTAGAACCTACAGAGATGTATACGAACAAGTCTTGCAGGACTATAAGGAACAGCAGGGAGGTGATGCTATAGAAGAATTGGAAAAACGCTATTCGGTTCGTATCTTATTATAATGAATTTGACACCCTCAACACATACAGTTCTTTATGCTGCTCTCAAAAAGTACTTTGGCTATAGTTCGTTTCGGGCATATCAGGAAGAGATAATAGATGCAGTGTTATCGGGGAGAGATGTATTGGTCTTGATGCCTACAGGAGGCGGTAAGTCTATCTGTTATCAATTGCCTGCTCTACTTTTACCGGGTATCACTATCGTAGTATCCCCTCTTATTTCTCTGATGAAAGACCAAGTAGAAGCTTTGAGAGCCAATGGTATTCCTGCTGCATCTCTCAACAGTATGAACGATGATACTACGAATGCACAAATAAAACGTGCCTGTATTGCCGGAAAAATCAAGTTATTGTACATCTCTCCGGAAAAACTCATCTCCGAAATTCATTTCTTATTGAGAGATTTAGAGATATCCTTATTTGCTATAGACGAAGCGCATTGTATTTCTCAGTGGGGTCATGATTTTCGCCCGGAATATGCTACTCTCCATATCTTACGGCAAGAATTTCCTACAGTGCCAATCATAGCCCTTACTGCTACAGCAGACAAAATCACAAGAGAAGACATTCTGAAACTCTTGGCTTTGCAACAGCCCCTTTTGTTTATTTCTTCTTTTGACCGTCCTAATTTAAGTTTGCAAGTAAAACGTGGCTATCGGCAAAAAGAAAAGATACAGGCGATTTTACATTTCATAGGTTCCAGAAGAAATCAAAGCGGGATTATTTATTGTATGAGTAGAAATGGTACAGAGAAAGTAGCTACCTTACTTGCTAAGCAAGGGATTAGGGTAGGGGTGTATCATGCCGGGCTTTCTCCTCAGCAACGAGACCTTGTGCAAGAAGAGTTTATCACAGATAGGACACAGATTATTTGTGCTACAATTGCTTTTGGTATGGGTATAGATAAGTCTAATGTTCGCTGGGTGATTCACTACAATTTACCTAAAAGTTTAGAGAATTATTATCAAGAAATTGGTCGGGCAGGAAGAGACGGAATGGCAGGAGATACACTTTTATTTTATTCTTTGAGTGATTTGGTTATGCTGTCTAAGATGAATGAAGAGAGTAAGCAGAGAAATATCAATGATGAGAAGCTCAGAAGAATGCAACAATATGCAGAAGCAGATATTTGTAGAAGGCGTATCCTGTTATCTTACTTTGGAGAAGCTGTAGAAAAGGATTGTGGGAATTGCGATGTATGTAAGCACCCGCCTCAAAGATTTGATGGTACAATCATTGTACAGAAAGCACTTAGTGCTATGGTGCGTGCAGAGGAAAAAATAGGTGCTACACTTACGATAGATATTCTGAAGGGCTATTTATCTCCGGAGGTGAGAGAAAGACAGTACCAGATGCTTAAAACTTTTGGAGTGGGCAGATAAATTCCTGCACATCATTGGAGGGATTACTTAATGCAAATGATCCATTTGGGCTATGTGGAAATAGTGTACAACGAGGGTAGCAGATTACAAGTAACGGAGGCAGGCAGACGTGTCTTGTATGGAAAAGAAAAGGCACAATTAGTAGTGATAATGGAAGAAATGAAGGCAGTAAAAACTGTTACTGCACGCACTCCAAAAGTAACTCCGGTATTTTCCAAGAATGACAAGAGTGATGAAGCTTTGTTTGAGGTGTTGCGAGTACTTCGGAAACAGTTGGCAGATCAGTATGGACTGCGTCCCTATATAGTGATGAGTGATAAAACGCTTCAGCTCATTGCGCAAGAGCGACCACAAAGCATTGAGGCTTTCGGAGAAATTAGTGGAGTGGCATCTTATAAGCAAGCCAAGTATGGCAAAGAATTCATTTCTACGATTAAGAAGTTCATAGAAGAGTAGAAAGTAGCGTAGAAAAAGAAGAAAGGCTATGTCTTACAAAATAAGACATAGCCTTTCTTTATAGTAATATATATTACGTATTATTCTGCTCTCAAAGTGAAACGGCGGAATGCTACTACAGTAAGACCTGCTTGTGCAGCTTTGAGTACTTCTGCTACTGTTTTCTTTGGATCCATAATGCTTTCTTGTTTCAGCAAGCAAGCTTCTTGGTAGAACTTAGTGATACGTCCTTCTGCGATGCGTTCCAAGAGGTTTTCCGGTTTACCTTCTTGACGAGCCTTTTCTATAGCGATTTCACGTTCAGTAGCTAAGATATTAGCAGGAACATCTGCTTCTGTGAGTGCTATAGGAGCCATAGCTGCTATTTGCATACAAACTTCGTGTGCTACTTTTTCTTCACATTTTTCGTTGAATGCAGCGATAGTACAGAGCTGGTTCTTTCCTTGGTGGTTGTAGATAGCAGTATATGCGCCTTCTACGAACAAGTAACCGTCCAATTCCAATTTTTCTCCAGTTACACCACTACGTTCCATAACAGCTTGTTCTATAGTAGTGTCTCCCATTTTGAGAGCTTTCACTTCTTCTATAGATTGGCACTTGTTTGCCATAGCAAGATCCAAGATTTCGTTTGTCAAAGCGATGAAATCTGCATTCTTAGCAACCGGTTCTGTTTCGCATTTCAAAGCGATCATAGCCGCATAAGTACCTGTAGATTTTGCCAAAACACAACCTTCGGAAGTTTCGCGGTCAGAGCGTTTTGCTGCGATAGCCAAACCTCTTTCGCGTACCAATTTTACAGCTTTATCGAAATCTCCTTCTGCTTCTTCCAATGCCTTCTTACAATCGGACATACCTGCGCTGGTCAAAGCACGGAGTTTTTTAATATCTTCTAATGATACTTTCATAATTTTGATGATTTTGAGAGTTTATGTTTCTGTTTAATGCAAAAACTGAGAATTGGCAATGGGGGAGAGGAGCTGGCTCAAAGTATAATGATGAGTACGTCTCCTATCGTCTTAAATTACCAATTCCCAGTAGGAGTAAGTTCTTACTCGTCGTCTTTGCCTACAAATTCTGCAGCTTTAGCAGCGTTGATTGCTTCTTCTTCAGACTTGCTGATGCGTGAGCGACCACCTTTTTTCTTTGTGCTTTTTGCTGTAGCTTCGTTTGTAGTTTCTGCAGCGTCTACTTTTTCTATCTTTCTTTCTTCCAAGCCTTCTGCGATAGCTGCACAGCAAGCATCTAAGATTACTTCAATAGATTTTGTAGCGTCGTCATTTGCTGGTACTACGAAGTCTATATCCGAAGGATCAGAGTTTGTATCTACGATAGCAAATACAGGTATTCCCAAACGGTTTGCTTCACGTACTGCGATGTGTTCTTTCATCACGTCTATTACGAAAAGTGCTGAAGGAAGACGATTCAAATCTGAGATTGAACCCAAGTTCTTTTCCAATTTCGCGCGTTGGCGAGAGATTTGGAGTATTTCTCTTTTTGAAAGATTTGAATAAGTACCATCGTTTGTGAGCTTGTCTATGGTAGTCATCTTCTTCACTGCTTTACGGATAGTTGGGAAGTTGGTAAGCATACCACCTGGCCAGCGTTCTATTACGTAAGGCATATTTACGCTTGTAGCTTTTTCTGCTACGACTTCTTTTGCTTGTTTCTTAGTAGCAACGAAGAGGATTTTCTTTCCTTCTTTTGCCAATTTTTTCAAAGCTTCCGCAGCTTCGTCTACTTTTGCAACTGTCTTATTCAAATCTATGATATGAATACCGTTGCGCTCCATAAAAATATAAGGAGCCATTGCAGGATTCCACTTTCTTTTTAAGTGACCGAAGTGGCAACCTGCTTCCAATAATGTATCAAAAGTTACTCTTGACATATTCTTTTGTTTTAATCGTTTACTTTCTTTTTTGTTTTTAATTGAACCAACTGTCGGGTAGTCTCTTCATATATTCGCATATGGAGGAAAGTCCCGGCGGTTTAGATGCTAAACGTTTGGATTAAGATTCAAGTTTGTTTATGTGCTTCTTTTATGAATGTATGTCCGACATAGAGAAGCCATCATAATGTAAACCCAAATGCTTAATAGGGCATTAACGTTTACTGAACTGGAATCTTCTGCGTGCTTTAGGACGACCTGGTTTCTTACGTTCTACAGAACGTGAGTCACGAGTCATAAATCCTTCGCTACGCAAAGCTTTCTTATCTTCCGGATTGATTTTCACCAATGCACGAGCTATAGCTAATCTCAAGGCTTGAGATTGACCGGTGAAACCACCACCATATAAGTTTGCTTTAATATCGTATTTTTCTACAGCGTCTACAGTGTTAAGAGGCTGCTTTACTACATACTGAAGAATAGTAGAAGGAAAGTACTGAGCAAGGTCTCTCTTGTTGATAGTAATCTTTCCGCTACCTTCTGTAACATATACACGTGCTACAGCACGTTTACGTCTACCTAATGCGTTTATGACTTCCATTCTCTATTATTTAAGTGTGTTTATATCTACTGATTTTGGAGATTGTGCTGTGTGAGGGTGTTCTGCACCTTCGTACACATGGAGGTTGCCCAATAATTTTGCACCCAAACGATTCTTGGGGAGCATACCTTTTACCACTTTCTTCATAAGCTTTTCTGCACCATTAGGCTTTGCCAATATGCTGGCTGGGGTGTTTTCACGTTGTCCACCAGGATAGCCTGTGTAGTGAAGATAAACCTTTTCGGTCATTTTCTTACCTGTAAATCTTATTTTTTCTGCGTTGATAACGATGACATTATCGCCACAATCTACGTGAGGGGTAAAGTTTGGTTTATACTTTCCTCTCAACAGCTTCGCAACTTTTGCGCCAAAACGACCGGCTACTTGGTCGGCAGCGTCCACTACGATCCATTCTTTTTTCGCAGTTTCCTTGTTTGCTGAAATGGTCTTGTAACTTAAAGTATCCACTCTTGATTTTCTTTTTAATTATTACTACTAAAAAACAAACATTCTCCACACCCTACCGCATCTCGGACAAATGGGTAAAATGCTTTGAACTAATTATTTATATCCTTTTCGGATAATAATCGGCTTGCAAATGTACTGCTTTCATACTAAATAGACAAAGAATTGCTATACCTTTTTCTTCTATCTGCATCTTTTTCTGCCCTGCATAGGAGGGTTTTGACTATTGAGGAAAGATCTGTTTTCTCAATAATTGTTGTATGTCTCAACTTTTTCTGCGTATTTTCTGATGAGTTGTTTTCACAAGTTTTTGAAGCTAATTAGCTATATAGATTGTCTATAAACAGGAGGATACTGTAGGTGTTGGTGTCTTGTAAATGATTTTTGTAAGGTTCGCGGAAGAATGGTATCGCATTTAGAATAGATCAGCGTGGGTGCCTGTGTCAATGAGTTGTAATATGAGTTGATGATCGTCTTGTAACCAAATCAGCAACCAATCGGGTTGCAGGTGGCATTCCCAATAGCCATTGTATTTACCGGATAATTTATGTGGGCGATATTCAGCCGGAAGTTTGCCGGATGCCTGCAATAGTCTTACTGCTTGCTCAAAGTCTGCAGGGTTTAGTCCTCGTTTAATACATTTTTTAAACGAGCGACGAAAGCGTGTGGTATATATGATTTCGTACATACCATTGTCTTTATTTCATTAGTTGTGCCATCAAGTCGTCCACGTTCTTTGCCTTGTGTATACGTCCTGCTTTCAGATCTTCTATGGCTTCGTCAAGTCCGTTGCGATGTTCTTGTTCTACAGTCCACCCCATACGTTTGGCAAGTTCTTTGAGAAATTTGAGATCTGCCATATTTGAGACTCCTATTCTTACGGTAGGTTTGTCTATGGTTGTTGTTTTCATTCTTTTACCTCCTTGATTATACCCTGTTTATAAAAGCAAAGATGAGATTTTCTATAGATAAATACAAGTAATTATACTATTTTTTCTCTCTGTGAATTAAGTATGGAGAGAGTGTTCATTTAGTTTTGTGTAGAGCTTGTTTAGAGAGATGTATGTCAATCAAGAAATTTTACGAATCTCGTTTACTTGTGTGAATGTTATAGAGGTGTGAATTGTCAGGCTGATGGGTTAGTATGGCTATTCGCAATGTTCTTTTTTAATCCTCTTAATATACATCTTTCTTTTTCTTGAATGCGCAATTGTTTTTATATAAGGAGAGGCATAAAGTCTATTCCGTACCGAAGTTTATATGTTTCATATAGGAAGTTTATATAGACTCCCATTGAAGTTTATATAAACCGTGCTATGGAATAGAACCTACTTGGTCTCTTGATGAATTTCTTGCGGGAACGAGCTGTGTCTTCTGTGCGTGTAGTGTAATATCACCCTTTTGGCTATTGCCTTGCTATCTATACTTGTACATTTTTGCAGTGTAAATGAATGATAGTAGTGGAAAATAAAATAATAGTAAATATAAAATTTTTACTGTTTAATGCTTGTATATAAAATAATGGATATATCTTTGCAATACAAAGTACTGAAATCTGTATCGGAAATAATGATATAAAACTACCATAATATAGGTTTTACGCATTGTAAAGCAGTTTTCTGACTTAATAGATGCGTGTAAGAAGAAAAAACTTATCCTAAAAGTAAATAACCATTAAATATCAAAACCGTATGAAGACGTTATTGTTTTTAAGCACTATGATTTGGATGAGTATTTGTGCCAATGCGCAACAAATCTCCGGAAAAGTGCAAGATGAAAAAGAACAACCTATTGAGTTTGCCAATGTAGCTCTTTATTCCTTACCGGATTCTGTGCTGGTAGGTGGAGGTGTAACCAATGCTGCGGGAGAGTTTTCTCTCCAAAAAGGAAATGAGAAGGCTTATTACCTGAAAGTTTCTTTTATGGGTTATGCTACGCAAATGGTAGCAGCGGGTAAGCACGCTTTAGTAATGCTGAAACCGGATGCACAGATGATGGGAGAGGTCTCTGTAGTAGCCTCAAGACCTTCTTACAAATTGCAAGGAAGTTCTTTGGTAGCACAAGTGAAAAATACTTCCTTGTCCAAGCTGCGCTCGGCAAACGATGTCTTATCACAGCTGCCTTTCTTATCTTCGGAAGATGGAAAAATCACAGTTTTCGGAAAGGGTACACCTATTATATATATCAACAATAGGTTGGTAAGAGATAACAAAGAATTGGAACAGCTTTCTCCAGCCAATATCAAGGATATTCAAGTCATTACTTCTCCGGGTGCAGAGTATGATGCAGAGGTAAGTGCTGTGATTAAAATCGTAACCGTGCGTCCTGTGGGAGAAGGTTGGAGTGGTAAGATGGATTTCTCCATAGATGTTTCGCATTATGCCAGCCTTTATGAGAACATAGAATTGAACTATAGAAAGAAGGCTTGGGATTTCTTTGGAGAATTTTGGGCAAGTCAAGATCATAATAAGAGCTATACCGCCGCGATCCAAGAATTGCAGTATATAGACGGATTAAGGAAACAGAACTATGATGTATATACTGATTATAAAAGAAAAAACTGGACGGGTGTACTGGGAGTCAATTTTAATCCTAATCCCAATCATTCTGCGGGTATCAAGTATCAAAGAAGAAGCAATGACACGAATGGAGATGTAAATATTCATATCCTACAGACAGGTAAGAATATAAACGAGATAATCCGACAAATTTCTAAAGACGAAGAAAACGGAAGCAAAGATTACTGGAATGCTTATTACAATGGTAGATTCTCTTCCAAACTCTCTATGAAATTCAATGCCGATGTTGTTTCCGGTGGTACTACTACGAATCAAAATTCTACACGTAGCAATGCAGACAAATTACATACAAGAAATTTTCAAGATTACAAAGTCTATGCAGGAAAGACCGTTTTCTCTTATCAGATAGGTCAAGGTAGGATTTCTGCAGGAGGAGAGTATAGTAAGACCAAAATGGAACAACGATATGACATCAGCGACCAAAGTTTAGGCATAGACAACGTAGGAAATAAGTCCGACCAAAATCGTGGAGCACTATTTGCAGACTTTGCTACGCAATGGAAGAAATGGGGTGTGGAAGCAGGTATGAGATACGAAAATATCTCATTGGATTATTATATCAATGGCAAACTCAGCAAGGAACAATCTCGTCAATACAAAGAATTTTTCCCTAATCTTTCTTTGTCTTATGCCGGAGAGAAGTTTCAAACTTCTTTGAGCTACCGTAAAGGTATCAGTTATCCTTCTTATAGTCTCCTGAGCAGTAATGTGCAGTATCTTTCTCCTTTTCTGTATCAGAGTGGAAATCCACAACTGCAACCTATGAAGTTCGATATGTTCACATGGATGTTTACCAAAGGAGGTTTCCAGTTGATGTCCAGTTTTGTGGCTCGTAAAGATGCCATTACAAATATGATATACTATTTCCAAGATAAACCTATCCTCTTGCAGAAATCAGAGAACGTAAAGCATAATAATGTATGGAGTGTCTCTGCTTCTTATAATACGAAGATAGGGTGGTGGTCGCCTCGCTGGGAAGTAGGTTTCCAAGCAAGTCATTGGGACTATCCTATAGAACTGAATGTAAAGAATAAACCGTTCTTTGGTTTTTCTTGGAGCAATACTTTTATGTTTCCTCAAGACTGGGTTTTACGCTTCAATGTAAATGGTCGTACTCGTGGAAGAAATGGATTTATATATGCACACGAACAGATAGGTATGAATCTTTATCTTACCAAATCTTGGGGAAAGAGTTGGACAGCTAATGTTGCCGTGTACAATCTCTTTGCTTTGAGACAGAATAAAACAGAAGGGGTTTACGATAAGATTTATTTCTACAATAGCACTAAACAATATATGGAAGGAAATATCTCTATCACCTATCGTTTCAATGCTACCGGCAAGAAATATAGAGGACAGCAGGCTACAGATGAACTGAATAGATTATAATAGAGAATTGTTAAGCAAAATTTGATTTAGGAAGAAAGAGTACTCCGGTTGTGGGTACTCTTTCTGTTTTTATCGGTGCTTATAGAGAGTTTCTGCTATCTTACGTGCCGCCTTCCTATCGGGCTTCCCTGTAGGAGTAAAAGGGAGTGCCGGTACAGAGAAAATGTATTTGGGTTGCCAGTAGCGAGGGAGAGTTTGTAGAAGTATATGCAGTGCAGTCGTTTCTTCTCCTTCTATGAGTAAGACGATGGCTTCTCCGAGTTTCTTATGCGGAACAGCACTGATAAGTAGAGGGACTGGGTAGGCATTCAGCCGAGCTTCTATCTCTTCTATCTGTACCTTGATACCTCCTGTATTGATAGTATTGTCTATTCTGCCTATCACTTTGAATCTGCCTTGTTTATCAAAGCATACTAAATCATTTGTGATAAGTCTTTCCGCACATAAATGCGGAGCAGTAATGGTGAGCGTTCCTGCTGTGGAAGTTTGTAAGCAGATGCCCTTGAGTGGTTGGTAATAATCGGAGTGCATTCTCCCATTGAGTGCCCTCATAGCTATATGAGATAGTGTTTCAGTCATACCGTAGGTACTCCAAATAGGGTGAGGAAAATTTACTATTTCTTGCTCTATTTCTGCACTGATAGCTCCTCCTCCTACAATGGTTTGTCGTACTGTTTGTAGTTTTGCTCTATCTGTGGAGTATTGTAGTGTTTCGTATAGCTGCATAGGAGTAATAGCCAGAAAGCAAGGAGAGGTATCTATATGTTGCAATGGGCGTGCACTCGGTACAGTGGTAGAGATGGATAGTCCGCCTACTAATGCACGAACCAACATCATCTTTCCTGCTATATAGCGTACAGGCATACAGAGCAATGCTGTATCTCCGACTTGTAAGTTCAAGAAATCCAAAGTCATTATGGCACTTTGTATCATCTTTTCTTTTTCTACAGCGTATTTCTTGGGTGTCCCTGTGGAACCGGAAGTTTGTACTTCTACGGTAGGAGAAGAACTGAACCATTCGCAGAGAAATGCAGTTACTTCTGCATCAAAACTATTTTCGCCTTGTGTCTTTACGGTAGAAATATGCAACTGTTGTACATTCTCTTTGTGGCAGTATTGCCCATTGAGAGTACAATGCTGGTATGCTATACAAGTTTCTCTTGCTTCTAAGGACGTAGCCATACGTGTATATTTGGAGTAGGTAGTGTAGGATCGTAAGATAAGTTCTCTCCGGCTAAGTGGAGGGGGATATGAATGTTTTCTACGAACAATGCTCCTGTTCCAAGTCCTTGATGCAGACCTGTAGTAGATAGGGTTGCACACCATTGTGCTATAGCATTTAGTCCTATATTGCTTTCCAAAGCAGATGTAACCCAATAGCCTATATGCCGTGCTTCTGCCAATTTAATCCACTCCTCACAGCCGGTTATCCCACCGTGTAAAGAGGGTTTTAAAATGATATAGGGAGGACGTATTGTATCTAAGAGTTGTTCTTTTTCTTGTAGAGAGTGTACTCCTATCAGCTCTTCGTCCAATGCGATGGGGAGTGGAGATGCTTTGCAAAGTTGGTGCATCTCCTCCCATTGTCCGGCACGTATGGGCTGTTCTATAGAATGTAGCTCCAAAGTAGCCAAAGTTTCCAATCTCTGCATCGCTTCTTGGGGAGAAAAAGCACCATTGGCATCTACACGTAGGCAGATGTCTTGTGCGGAAAATTCGGAACGTATTCTTTTCAGAAGATCAACCTCTTCTTGAAAAGAAATAGCTCCTATTTTAAGTTTCAAACACCGAAATCCTTTCTCCAATTTCTCTGCGATTTGTTTTGCCATCTCGTCATAACTTCCCATCCAAATCAATCCGTTGATAGGCAGGCTACGTTCTCCACGAGAAAAGGGAGTATTATAAATAGAAAAACTTCCTTGTTTGAGATGTAAAAAGGCGGTTTCTAATCCGAACAGCATAGAAGGATAAGGGCGTAGAGCTTCGTAAGGTATTGCATCTTCTTTTGTGGCTGTTTCGCAGAATGTAGAGAGTAACTCTTCGTAGTTCTCTATATCATCGCAACTTAATGCCGGGAGTGGTGCACATTCTCCTACGCCAACTTTTTTGGTAACCGTATCCTTCAGAACTATATACCAGAGTTTACGCTCGGTGTATATTCCTCTCGAAGTACCCGCAGGCTTTTTGAAGCGTAGTGTTTTCGGAATAATTTGGAATGTTAGCATTGTAGTGATTTAGAGTGATAGGTCTGTGTACAATGCGATATCTTCTCTTTGCTCAAATAAGTAGGTAGATGGGTAAGCTTTTGCCTCTTCTTTCTTCTGTATAATGGCTTCTATGATAGAGCGTTTGTTTTCTCCTGTTATATGAAACAGGAGTTGCTTACAAGCTAAAATAGTCTTACCCGTCATCGCAATTCTGGCTTGTCCTACAGTATTGGTAGTAGCTACGTAGGGTGTATTTTCCTGAAGTAAATCCATTCTATGCGGGAAAATAGAAGAGGTATGTCCGTCTTCTCCCATACCTAAAATAACTACATCAAAGACAGGTAAACCGTTGTCTGTAGGAAGCTCTCCAAATACTAAATCTGTGTATCTGTCCGCTTCTTGGATTGGATTGTTTTCTCCATAAATGCGAAAGATATGTTCTTTGGCAATGGGTACTTTGCTCAATAGTGCTTCTTCTACCATTCTATAGTTACTTTGTTCGTCTGTAGGTGGAACACATCTTTCGTCTACCCAATATAATCGTATGTTTTCCCAGCAGATGGTACTACACAACTCGTTTTTGCTCATTTCTTCAAAAAGGAGTTTTGGGGTGCTTCCACCGGATACTGCAATGTGCGTAATACCTTTTTGAGAAGGAAGGACGAATGCTACTTGTGCTACTGCTTGCGCTACCTCTATCGGGCTATTATAAGTATGTATTTGCATAATAGATCATTGTTAGAGTTCACAATACAAATCGGAGTTGGTCAAGTTCTTACAAGGATTTGTCCAAGTGTTTCCTCCTTCCATAAGTTCGTCGCACTGCGTAGGTCCCCACGTACCTGCCGGATATCCGTAAAGTGGAAATTTAGCATCTTGCCAAGCATCTATGATAGGTGAGAAGAATTGCCAACTGAGTTCTACTGCATCGCTTCGTGTAAAGAGTGTAGAGTCTCCTATCATACAATCCTCCAATAGACGAGAATAGGCATCGCCGGAAGCTAAGCCTCCTAATTGGTCATAAGTAAACTCCATAGATACACTCTTCACTTCAAAGCCGGATCCCGGAACTTTCGCACCGAATTTCAGGACAATCCCTTCATTGGGCTGTATGCGAATGATGAGTTTGTTGGGGACAGATAGCCCTTGTGCATCGGTGAACATTTTGTGCGGTGTGGGCTTAAAGTGTATTACTATTTCTGTTACTTTGGTAGGCATAGCTTTTCCTGTGCGAATGTAGAAAGGTACATCTTTCCATCTCCAATTATCTATGAAGAGGCGCATTGCAACAAAGGTTTCTGTTCTGCTTTGTGGATCAACTTTGTCTTCTTCTCTGTAGCCTTTGTGAGTTTTGCCTTTCCACTCTCCGCTTGTATATTGTCCTCTGATGACGTTCTTTCTGATGTCTTCTGCACTCATCGGGAGGAAAGATTGGTACACTTTGGCTACTTCATTACGGAAGAGATCTGCATTGAATTGTACGGGAGGTTCCATAGCCACCAATGCTACCAACTGCGATAAGTGATTTTGCACCATATCACGCATAGCACCTGTAGTATCGTAGAAGCCTCCTCTGCTTTCTATACCCATATTTTCTACAGCGGTAATCTCTACACGTTCTATATAATTTCTATTCCATAACGGCTCAAAAATGCCATTGGCAAATCTGAATGCCATAATGTTTTGTACAGTTTCTTTGCCTAAAAAATGGTCTATACGATAGAGTTGATGCTCTTCAAAGCTGTGCTTATAGATACTGTTGAGTTCTTTTGCAGACTGTAAATTATATCCGAAAGGTTTCTCTATTACGATACGTCTGATGGGTGTTTGTGTATCATAGTCTTCTTCGTTCAATCCTACAGCAGCCAAGTGCTGAGGAATGATACCATATAAAGAAGGGGGTGTAGAGAGATAATAAATGTAATTGCCGGGATTAGCTATGGTAGCATCTATTTGTGCTAATCGTTCCTTCAATAGCGGATAGGAAGTAGCCAATGCAGGGTCTATTGCACTATAATATATATGAGAGAAAAACTCTTCAGCCAAAGCTTTGTCATATTCTCCACTTGCTAAAAAAGTCTGTAAAGCTTCGTCCAAGTAAGGGCGGAAACTATCGTCTGTATAGGAAGTACGCCCTACACCTAATATCGCAAAACGCTGTGGCATCTTCCCTTGTTTATATAGCTGATAAAGAGAAGGTATGAGCTTGCGCTTGGTTAAATCGCCAGATCCTCCGAATATCACGAGAATCAAGCTTTCCGGTTTTATTTGCATTGTAGTGTTGTTTTTAGGATAATGAAAGTGCGGACACAAGTTTATTCTGTTGTTTTCTTGCGTGTGGCACGTTTCGTGGTTTTGGTGGCAAGTTCTTTTTTGAGACTTGACACTTCATTTTGTAGCCGCTCTATTTCTATATCTTGATTTTTAATAGTGGTGAGTAATGCACTTAATTCTTCGTTGTCTATGTCTATGGGGTAGAGTGCATTCACTCTTTGCAAGAAGTCGCCCAAGATATTCATATAATTGGTAAAGGCATCGTATGCAGATTCGTAGATACCTCTTCCTATAGATACTTGGTTGTTCTTGGTGGTCATAAAGCGGAAATTGTTACTGGCTTGTAGGTAGTACCAATCCTGTTTTATCTTCTTATCGTTGGATAAAAAAATTCTTTCTGCCACGCTGTACAGCTTATCAAATGCCTCTCTCTGCATACTGTTCCCGAGCCAAGGACTGATGTCTCTTTCTTCGTCTGTCCAAGATACGTGATAAGGTGCATCTATACCATCTTTTGATTTGTAGTTCTCTATCACTTCTGTGGGTGTAGAGAAACTTATACCTTGTTCTTTGGCGCAGATAGGCAGTGCTTTGAGGAATTCCAATATGTTAGACTGCAGTGGCTGATAGATACCCAATGCCGCTAATTCCATAAAGATATTGAAGACTTGTTCCTTTTCTGGTGTACCGGCTATCCAACCGATGTACTTATCTGCAAAGAGAGGGTATTCGCTCCATTGGCTATTGGAGAAGCGCAAAGAAATATCGTCCGATAGTTTGTAGTCTCTCAGTAGGAGTTTGAGCGATGGGTGTTCTATATGGTGATAGAGGTAGTGAGGGCTTTTCCAACCTAAGATATGTTTAGCTCCCTCCATAAGTGCACCTTTGAATCCCATTTCTGCTACGATGTGTCCTATTTCATTATTGTAAATGAGACTGGAATTTCTGAATACTTGAGGTTCTTGTCCGAAGTAAGACTTTATCTTTTGTCTCATTTCTTTCACCTCGGCACGGAATGTCCCTTCGTGAGCCAATGAAGAAAGGCTGTGTGCATAAGGTTCACAGACAAACTCACAACACCCTGTTTTGTTCAGGGTCTGTAAGAGATCCAATACTTCCGGTGCATAAATCTCCAACTGCTCCAATGCTACACCGGATATGGAAAGAGCTACTTTGAATGCTCCTTTATGGCTTTCCACCATTTCTATCAGTGTTCGTAGGGCGGGTATATAAGACTGTTGAGCTACTTCGGAAATAGTTTGTTCATTGATATAGTCATCGTAATAATAGTGATCGGATCCTATTTCGAAGAATCTATAACGTTTGAGATGAGTTATTTGGTGTATCTCAAAATAAAGGCAAATCGTTTTCATAAGAATGTTTTTATGAGTGGTGATGACTTAAAACTTGGTCGTATAGCCGGCGTACCAATAATCCTACTTTTTCCCAGACGATGCTGTCTACTTCTTTCTTTCCCTCTGTCTTGAGGTATTCGTAGAGCGCATCGTAATGGCAAATAGCATAGATAGCATCTGCCATTGCCTGTATGTCCCAGTAGTCTATTTTGATACATTTCTCTAATATCTCTGCACAGCCGGATTGTTTGGAGATAATGGTAGGAACGGAGCATTGCATTGCTTCCAATGGAGAGATTCCGAATGGTTCCGATACGGAAGGCATAATGTAGACATCGCTCATCTTCAGCACTTCATATACCTGTTTCCCTTTCATAAAGCCCGGAAAGTGGAAGCGGTCTGCGATACCTCTTTCTGCTACGAGGCGTATCATTTGCTGCATCATATCCCCATTTCCAGCCATAACGAAACGTATGTTTTTTGTTCTTTGCAAGACTAAGGACGCCGCTTCTACAAAGTACTCCGGTCCTTTTTGCATAGTAAGACGCCCCAGGAAAGTAACTATTTTCTCTTTAGGATTCTTTTGAGGCTGAATTGCTTCTATTTCTGGTGCAAGTGGGGACACAGCATTGTGTACCGTAAAGACTTTGCGAGGATCTTGATGATATTTGTGTATGACGGTTTGTCTGGTCAATTCGCTTACACACATAATACAGTCTGCCATATCCATACCATTTTTCTCTATGCCATAGACAGTAGGATTTACATTGCCTCTGCTACGGTCAAAATCTGTGGCGTGCACGTGTACTACGAGAGGTTTTCCGGAAACTTGTTTGGCGTGTATGCCGGCAGGATAAGTAAGCCAGTCGTGTGAGTGGATAATATCAAACGTTTGTTGGCGTGCTACTACTCCTGCCACTATGGAATAGTTGTTTATTTCTTCGTGCAAGTTGTCCGGATAGCGTCCGGAAAATTCTATGCAACCCATATCATTGGTGTGCATATAAGAGAAGTCTGCGTAGATGTGATTTCTTAACTCATAGTAAAGCTCGGGTTGCATATAAGTACCAAATCTATGTTTGACTTCTTCGTAAGTAGGTTCTTTCCACACTACAGGTACACTGTTCATACCTACAATGCGTAGAAAACTTTGGTCTTCGTCTCCCCAAGGTTTGGGAATGCAGAAGGTAATATCCATATCTTCTTGTAGGGACATTCCTTGTGTAAGACCATAACTGGCAGTTCCCAATCCTCCCAATATATGTGGAGGAAATTCCCAGCCGAACATCAATACTTTCATCTTGTTTTCCTCCTTATTTTATGGGTTATCGTAAGAATTGAGCAGATAGAGGGTGCGTAGTATTTCTGCTACATTCATTGCAAAAGAAACAGCTCCTCTACCTTTGAAAGGTGGATTACCATCGTAAAGCTCTGCTATAGTACCTATGCAGTGCTCGTTCATCTCGTCTTCTATACCTATGAGGTATCTTTCTACGAAAGAGGTGCCACTCATTTTGTGCAGTTTGAGATAAGCCTCAAAATAAAAGCCCAATAGCCACGGCCATGCAGTACCTTGATGATAAGCGTAGTCTCTGGCTTGCTGTGTACCTACATAGTTGGGATTATAACCTAAGCTTTTAGGACTGAGTGAGCGAATACCTTTTGGTGTGAGTAGCTCACGAGTGATAATATCTAATATGTTTTTCTGCTCTTTCTTTTCCAGTGGACTATGGTCAAACGCCACAGCAAAAATCATATTGGGACGTACGCTCCAATCTATATTATCTCCGTCTACGTAATCCAACAAATAGCCATGCTCATTGAGAAACAGTGATTTGAAAGTCTGTTTGCATTTTTCTGCCACGGTACGTAGATGATCACAGAAATTTGTTTCTTCTGCCAAGAGTTCTGCACCAAAACGGAGCGCATTATACCACAATGCGTTTATTTCTACTACATATCCGGAACGAGGTGTAACGGGTTTTCCATAGACCATAGCATTCATCCACGTGAGGGCTTTATCCTTGCCGTTGATGTGTAGTAAACCATTGAGGTGTAGCTTGGCTTCTATGTGTTTATTTTCTATGTAGTACATCAAAATTTCCTGTACCAGTTTCCCATATCGTTCTTGTGCTTCTTCCATAGATTGCATCTTGGCATATTGCTGTATGCACCATACCGCCCAAAGCAAGACGTCGGGATCTGTAGTTTCGTAAATGCGTAGCGGAGAGGTTTCATTGTGGAGTAAAGCATATATAGCCTTAGTGGCTGTTTCCATTACCGTATGGAACTTCTCTTGTTCGTCTATGCTAAGAGTAAGTCCCGGTAAGCTGATAAACAAATCTCGTCCTCTGCACTTAAACCAAGGATAGCCTGCCAGTATATAACGTTCTTCTCCTTGCTTATTGAGGAATTGGTGTGCAGCATTGATAAGGCATTGCTTAAAACCGGATCGTGGAGTTCTACTTTCTGCTTCACGTTGGAAAATTTCTCCTAAGTCCTTTGTATCTATTTCCGAAGTTCCACCGGAAAAAATAATGCTTTCTCCTTTGTGTAGCTGTACCTCAAAATATCCGGGGACATAGAGATCTTCATTGAAATGATATCCTCTTTCTTGTTCTTTGGTATATTCCAATCCCTTGTACCAGTCCGGGTGGAAATGAAAGGTATTCGCTTTGCTTAGTTGCATAAATAAATGCGGATATCCATCGTACATACAAGTCTTGATCCCATTGGACACGGTTTCGTAAGTTTGATTGGCTTGTGTGTTTTCGTGTGTATATTCTCTCACACTTCTGAACGCAAGGAAAGGGCGTAGTTGCAAACGAGTTTGAGAATGTGCTTCTACAAGGGTATATCTGATGAGGATACGATCCTCATGATGAACGAATAATTTTTCTTTGCGTAGCAGGACACCACCTACTCTGTAGATAGTAGTAGGAACGCCTTCGCAGTCAAACTCCCGTATATACTTATGCCCTTTGGGGCTATAGTTATCTCCATCATACTTATGTAACCCTAAGTTAAAAGAAGCTCCATGCTGTATCACACTCTCGTCCAAAGAGGAGAGAAGTACATGATTTTCATCGTCTAAGTGAGGGATTGGCACTACGAGTAGACCGTGATATTTTCTTGTATTGCAATCTACAATGGTAGAACAATGGTAGGCTCCGGAGCGATTGGTGCGCAGGATCTCTCTGGAGAGAGATTCTTCTATGTTCCCCATCAGTGTTTTGTCAAATCTTAAATAACTCATAATAGTTGCTTTGCTTTTTCAGAATAAGCCATTGTATTTGTTTTCCTCCTCAAAAATACGCATTAAATGTTTCTGTTCAATGCCAAATATGGCTTTTCTATGAGTTATATTCGTCTTTTTTATAACGTGGCAGAAAAAGACGGCTATGTAAGATGCAAACTTTGTACATACAGGGTGCATCTGTATTTTGTACTGCGGTTTATATAGACTTGCTTGGAAGTTTATGTAAACCCTATTGGAAGTCTATATAAACTGTGGTAGGGAATACAGATGTCGTAGCTTGATGTTCTTCTTTATTTTAAGGTTTTTCTTCTTTCTTGGAAACTTTGAGAAACTCGTCTACAAAAAAATCGTGGGGAATAGATACTTTTGTATATAATTTAGTTTGAATATGAGTACAGAACAGTCTGCACGTACCTTTACAGGAGAGGTGTCTTTGGAGTATATTCCTTATGTAAACTATGCTTTGTTTCACAATGAAGTCCCTGTGTGTAATTATTGCGAAGTAAGCAATGATAGCAATGATGTTTGGGAAAACCTGATCTTACGTATAGAGGGAGAAGATATAGAAGCATCGGAAACAAGTATAGAAAAACTACCACCGAATGAGAAACTTCGTCTTTCGCAGATAGCTATTTCTCCTCGCGCAGAGGTCTTACTCAATATAGAAGAAAAACGTGTTACCACTTTTTCTCTTTCTATATGGCAGGGAGAACAGAAAGTGTATGAGCAGTCTTATGATCTTACATTGTTGCCTTTTCAGTATAACTTGGGACTGGAAGTCTTGCCGGAACAGATGGTAGCCTTTGTTCAGCCTCAACACCCTATCATAAAGAGCCTTACGGAAAAAGGTTTATCTTACTTGGCTCAGAATTCCGAGACAACTATGTGGGATAGTTATGCCACACAAGATCCCAATAGTGTAAGAAGGCAGATAGCAGCCTTGTTGGAGGTTCTCCGCACAGAGCATATCTCCTACGAAGATACACCGATAGGTAGTGAACCTCTTGATGTAAGGAGCATAGATCGGATATGGCAGGAAAAAAAAGCCAATAGTTTAGAACTTACCAACTTACTGGCTACCTGTTTGGAAGCTGTGGGCTTACATTCACTTTTGATATTCGTGGGAGAGAGGGCTATGGTAGGCGTATGGTTACAAGACGAGAACTATCTCCATACTGTAGGAGATGATGTCTCTTTTCTCAAAAAAGGAGTGAACCACGGTGTAGAAGATTTATTGCTAATAGATCCTATCGCTCTTACACTGCCCGAAGAAACCGCATTTGATACCGCTGTACAGCAAGCATTGTCTATGTTACAGAGAGAAGACCTGTTCCATTTCTTCGTAGATGTATTCCGTTGCAGACTGAGTCATATTCGTCCACTTCCTATGCGAGAACGTACGGCAGATGGTTGGCAAATTACTGCTACAGAGGACGAAGAACTTATTTTTTCTCAAGCACAGCGTACTAATCGATATGAATTGAAAACAGATAGCCCGGTAGCTCAGTTGACCAAACAAATGATTTGGGAACGTAAGCTGTTGGATATAAGTTTAAGAAACAACTTGATCAATGTGAAGCCGGGTAGAAGAGTGATTCCTTTGGTATCCTTTGCAATAGATAAGTGGGAAGATGCTTTGCACGCAGGAGAAGCCTTTCAGATCTTGCCCAATCCTTCTACCAAGCCCACCGAACCCTCCGAAACAGGTTTGTACGATTCTTCCATATATGCAGATCTCAAAGATTTGGTAGAAAGAGATGTAAAGAATAAAAGACTCTATGCTTATCTTACAGAAGCAGAACTGAAGAAAGGACTTACATTTTTACAACGTGCTTCTCGCACTGCCTTAGAAGAAAATGGAGCAAATTCACTCTTTCTTTCTTTGGGATTACTCAAATGGTATGAGAACGAAAAAAGTGTACGTCCTCGTTTCGCCCCCTTATTGCTTTTACCTATAGATATTACACGTCAGAGTGTGGCTCGTGGAGGAGGCTATACCATTAAGAGTAGGGACGAAGATTTAATTTTCAATACAACACTCGTAGAGTTACTGAAACAGCAGTTCGGATTGCAACTATCTTCTTTGCAAGATCTGCCTATGGACGAGAGTGGGGTAGATGTGAAACAAGTGTTTGCTTTGATACGTACAGCTATCAGAAATCTCAAAGGGTGGGACGTAATAGAGGAAGCAGCTGTAGGGCTTTTCTCTTTCAATAAGTTTGTGATGTGGAATGATATTCATACACACGCAGATAAGTTAAGAGAACACCCTATCCTTGCCAGCTTGATGGACAATAAGCTACAGTGGACAGATGATAGCCCAATGGCAGATGCTCGTGCCTTGGATAAGAAAGAAACACCGAGTTCGTTTGCTATTCCTTTGGACGTAGACTCTTCCCAGTTGGAAGCCGTGATAGATTCGGGAGAAGGGAAGACGTTTATTCTTTATGGTCCTCCGGGGACAGGTAAGTCGCAAACTATTACAAATATGATAGCCAATGCGCTATACAAAGGGAAACGTGTGCTTTTCGTGGCAGAAAAGATGGCGGCTCTTTCTGTAGTGCAAAAGAGATTGGAAAGAGTCGGGCTTGCTCCTTTCTGCTTAGAGTTACACTCCAATAAGGTTACCAAAGCACACGTCTTGGAACAGCTCCGTCAGAGTTTGGAGTCGGTACGTATTCCTTCTACATCGGATTTTGATACTATTTCTGAACAACTGTATGCAGAGCGTAGCCGATTGGTAAACTATATAGAAGCTTTGCACGAAGTACATACTTCGGGTTATTCGTTGCACGATCATATTCTTGCTTATCTTCATACAGAAGCAGAGGAGGCAGAAGTTATCGGTGCGGCATCTGTAGCAGGTTTGCAAAAGAGAACTTTGGAAGCACAAATAGAAAGCTTGCAACAGCTGGATACTGTATTTCAAATTTCGGGACACCCTTATCGCCATTCTCTTACTACTTTACATCCTACGGAGAGTAGCATAGAGAATCCAGCTCAATTAGAAGGAGCTATTCGTGCGTATTTGCAGACATTCCAAACCTTAAAGACATCTTTACACACGGCTACGGAAACACTTTCTATTCGTCCTTTGGATACTAACAAAGCTTGGGAAGTATTTGTTTCTATGTTAAAGTGTCTGGTACATTTAGATGCTCTCAATCCCGCTCTTCTGACATTGGCAAAGAACCCGACCACGCTCCTTGAGTGGAAAGACTATGCCATAACAGGGGAGAAGAAAGAACAGGTCTTGAGCGATATAAAGAAAATATCAAACGTAGAAATCCTCAAAGAAGATCCTCTCTTGCTTCGTAAAGAGTGGTATGAGGTACAGCAAAAATGGTTTATTCCTCGTTATTTCGCCAAGAAATCTTTCTTGAAAAAATTACGTTTCTATGCACCACAACTGACTGCAGAGAATGTAGATGCTTTCTTGCAACAATTATCTCTGTACAAAGAGCATCAAGATGCTTTAGCCGTGCGTACCGATAATTTCCAACAGATATTCTCTTCTTTGCTCACTAATCATCAGACGCAATGGACGCATTTATCGGAGCAGTTGGATATTCTGAAGGAATTACATAGTATTTTGGAGCGCTTGTCGGTGGAAACACAAGAACCTATATCCTCTTATTATGTTGCTTTGGAAGCTTGTATACAGCAGGGTTGGGATAACTTTAAGTCGCAACATATAGTAGAATGGAATCGGCTTATAACTCTTTACGAGGAAAATCGGAAAGCCTTGCAAGCATTGAGAACAGTGGCACAACCACAGTTGCCGGAAGTGGGTATATCGGAGCAGTTGCCTCTTACTTTAGAGGGATATTTATCTCATTTGTCCACTTTGAAAGATTGGAATCAATGGTACAGTCGTAGAAATGCACTCATAAAAGAAGGTTTAGGAGAAGTAGTAGCATTGGTGGAAAGTGCTCCCCTCACAGGGTTTGCATTATCTCAAAAATGGGCGAAGAGTATACATAAGCAAGCAGCTCAAAATATCATAGCGAATAATCCACAATTAAAAAGTTTTAATGGACTTCTTTTTGAGAACGTGATAGAGAAGTATCGCGCACTCACAGCTACCTTTAGTGAACTTACAAAGCGAGAGTTGTATCAGCGTTTGTCTTCTCAAATTCCTCAAAGTGCCATAGAAGTAAGTGCGAACTCGGAAGTGGGTATTCTCAAACGTAATATTGCCAATGGCGGTCGTGGTATGTCTATCCGTAAACTGATGGATCAACTGCCTACGCTATTGCCTAAGTTATGCCCGTGTATGCTGATGAGTCCTATTTCTGTAGCTCAGTATATAGACTTGAATGCGGAAAAGTTTGATTTGGTCATCTTCGATGAGGCTTCTCAAATGCCTACGAGTGAATCTGTAGGAGCTATAGCTCGTGGAAAAGCACTTATAGTGGTAGGAGATCCCAAGCAAATGCCGCCTACCAGCTTTTTCTCTTCTACACAAGTAGACGAAGAGGAAGCAGAAATAGACGATATGGAAAGTATATTGGACGATTGTATTGCCCTCTCACTACCTTCCCGTTACCTTACGTGGCACTATCGCAGTAAGCACGAGAGCCTTATAGCTTTCAGTAATGCACAATACTACGAAGGAAAGCTCTATACGTTCCCATCTGTAGATGACCAACAAGCCAAAGTGCGTCTGATACCTATACAAGGTGTATACGATAAAGGGGCTTCTCGTAGCAATAGAATAGAAGCAGATGCTATAGTAGCAGAAGTTTTGCGCAGGTTGAAAGATCCCGAGTTGTCCAAATATAGCATAGGTATAGTAGCCTTCAGCCAAGTACAACAGCACTTGATAGAAGACTGCTTATTGGAAGAAATAAGTAAACATCCGGAGCTTGAAGCTTTGGCTTTCCAAGGAGAGGAACCTATATTTATTAAGAATTTGGAAAATGTGCAGGGAGATGAGAGAGATGTGATCTTATTTTCTATAGGATATGGTCCCAATAAGCAAGGACAAGTTTCTATGAACTTTGGACCTTTGAATAATGTGGGGGGAGAAAGAAGATTGAATGTAGCAGTTTCTCGTGCCCGCTATGAGATGCTTGTCTTCTCCAGCTTGAAATCGGAGCATATAGACTTGAAACGAACCAAAGCAAAAGGGGTGGAAGGATTGAAACAGTTCTTGGAATTTGCAGAACGAGGTAAACTTTCTGTTACAGATAGCGGGCAAATGGTACAACCTGTACGAAGCCTTGCTTCCGAAGTGGCTGTAGCATTGCGAGCAAAAGGATATTCTGTAAAAACAGAAGTGGGACGTTCTAATTTCAAGATAGATATAGCTGTGGCAAATCCCAATGATACCTCAAAATACATCTTGGGTATTATGTGCGATGGTACTACTTATTATGCCACAAAGACTACACGAGATAGGGAAGTAGTACAACCTTCTGTTTTACGTATGCTTAAATGGAATGTAATGAGGGTCTGGAGCTTGGATTGGTTGGAAAATCCGGATAAAGTAGTAGCACAAATAGAGGCACAAATACAAGCATTATTGGAGAACAAAGAAAAAGCTCCCCTATCACCTTCTCCTATAGCAGTGAAGACATTTGATATATCTACAGAAAAACCGGTAGATTATGTCAATCCTCGTTTATTACCCTATAAAACCTCTAAACTTCAGCCTGTATCCAATGCTTATGGTATAGATGGGGTCTTGAGAGCAGAGAGCCGAGTCTTAAAGCAACTTACCAGTATTATTGCTGCAGAAGCACCTATTACGAACGGGCTTTTGTGCCGACGTATAGCAGAACTTTGGGGGATAAGAGTAAGCCCACGTCTGCAAAGTTTTGTGATGACACTACTTACTCCTTTTCCTCATAGTCATGTGAGTGAAACACAAGTAACTTATTGGAACGAAGGTTCGGATATACTTGCTTATCAAAATTATAGAGAAGGAGCAGGCAGAGATATTCAAGAAATTCCCACTATAGAGCGTATGAATGCTATATTATATATGGTAGAAACACAGCTCTCTCTCCCACAAACCGACTTGAAGAAAATGGTGAGCCAGGCATTTGGTTTTTCTCGTTGTGGAACACAAATAGATGTAGCACTATCGGAAACTCTTGCTTTACTACAGCGAGAAGGTAAGATTCTTGTTCAAGGAGATATGGTAAGCTTGCCTGCATCTTCGCATTGACCCGATAGGGCTATTCCCGGGAGCTAATAACCTTTTCTTGTTCTTAAGAATAAGAAAAGGTTATCAACTATGCTTGATGGACTGTGATATTTCTTTTTGAAAAAATGCTATGAAAAAGTTGGTAAATTGAAATAATTCTTATAGTATTGCACTTGGCAGTATAGAGAAAACCTCCTGTTTTTAGCTGAATGTTGTGAATTATGGAAAACCCAACAGATAAGATCTATTATCCTCAATGCGTCATTTACGTATTTCTGGAAAAAAGTTATATCGCAGTATCATTTTCGGAGTTAGTGGAAGCGACCAATATGTTTTGTAGCAATATGTTCTATCACTTCAAGAATATATATTCTATCGTGCTGTTGGCTGGTTTGTATTTGAGTTCTTGGCTAATATCTGAAAGGCTACTATTCAAACCGGGAATGAAATTTCCCGTTATTCTTTATTGGAAATCATAGTTTTATCTATAATTATAAAGGTATGAAAAGAATGAAAGCACAGCTTCTGTTTATATGCAGTTTCATTGTACAGTTGGCATCAGCACAAGCGATAGGATCTAATAATGAAATAGACTCTACAATACTTATCTGTGAATACATTTTTAAGCAAAATGTTGATACTATTTCTAATGAACAATATCACACTGCAAATTTTACATTGGAAATAGGACATAAGTGTTCCAAATATTATCATAAAAACACCGATAAGTATCAGAGAATAAAATCTGATCCGAAGTTATTTGCTCTTTATTCAGCAGAGCTTCAACAATCTTTGACTAAATCAAGTAATCATATACTTAATTTTAAGCCTTTGTCCCTTGAAGAGCCGCTGGTTATCTATAATAATTTTCCGGAAGGATATAGAACTATCCAAGATGTCTTATTTACCGATCATTACATTTACACCGAAGAAAATACCTTGCAAGAATGGTCAATAACCAATGATACTATATCTATTTTGGGTTATCTCTGCCACAAAGCAAAATGTAATTATAGAGGACGGGATTATGAAGCTTGGTTCACTCTGGAAATACCTGTTAGTAAAGGTCCGTGGAAATTTGCAGGATTACCCGGTTTAATATTAAAAGTTCAGGATACAGAAAATCACTATAGTTTTACAGTTAGTTCAATTATTAAATCTGTTATCCCTATTGAATATATAGAATACAGTGGAAGAAAATATACCAAGATTGATAGAAAGAAAATTCTAAAGATGGAAATCAAGATGCGAAGTATAGGGCTTGAACAATATACTCAAATGGGTACTTTAAGTGAATCTCCTCAATTATCATCAGGTGCAAATAATCAGAACTATGACTTATTGGAAAAAGATTATAGATGACTAAGCTGTTTAGCAATTAAACTGTATGAATCTTGTTATGTTGTAATGGTCATACAATAATTGTTATTTATGATGCAGATAGGCATTAGTTTTTTCTTCAAAACCTCAAGCTGTAAATGTAATCCTTATAAAGGTACTTGAAATAACTTATAATGATGTGATGAAGCTTAAGTATATATTTAGCCTTTTATTACTTTCTCTTCTTAATCTTTCTGCATTTGCTCAGAAGACAGCAAAAATCTATGGAAAAGTAATGGAATTAAATACTCCTATAGAAAGTGCTATAGTTTTGATAACTTCAGAAAACGAAAAAGACATAATCTCTTATACGATGACCAATAAATCCGGAGATTTTGTATTTGACAATGTAGACTATACCTATGCCAAAAAGATTTGTGTGAAAATGATAGGGTATGTATCACAAATTACTCACTTGAAGCAAGGGCAAGAAAACTATATATTTTACTTGGACACTCAATCTATAGAGTTGAAAGATGTAACTATAAAAGCAACCTCTATTAAGGCTTCCAAAGATACATTGAATTATCTTACATCTGTATTTGCTCAGAAAAATGACATTACTATTAGTGATGTATTAAAAAGAATGCCGGGTATAGAAGTGTCGGAAAATGGACATATCAAATATCAAGGACAAGAAATAAAAGATTTTTATGTAGACGGTTCAAATATTATGGGAAGCCGATATAATATGGCGATCAATAGTATTAAACATACAGATGTAGGTAGTGTAGATGTGATAGAAAACCATCAATCTATCAAAATGTTTGAAGACTTATTACATTCCAATAGTGTTGCCTTGAATCTAAAATTGAAAGAAAAGGCAAAAAATAAGTGGGTGGGAATATTGGAAGCAGGTATAGGAGGCGCACCATTTAGTTGGGAATTCAATGCAAATACAATGCGCTTTGCGGAGAAGTTTCAATGTCTCAATACTTTCAAAAGTAATAATATAGGTCATAATCTATCCAATTCTTCTGTAGCACCTTCGTTGTTGTTTCAAGAAGATGAATGGAGCAAGCCGTTCGTGGGTATTCCTGCTAAGTACACTACTTTAGATTTTATGGAAGGTAATAAGACTCTATTTAATACCTCTCATTTATTAAGTCTAAATTCTCTGTTTAAACTTTGGAAAAACATAACGATTACCCCGCAAATAGAGTTGTCTTACAATCGTTTTAAGAGAGAATCCCATCAACAACAAGCTTTTTTCTATGAGGATAAGACTTGGGAAGTTGTAAAAAGTGAGTATGGAAAATGGGGTAAATGGCTGATAACACCTTCTATCCGTATTGAAGCAAATACTAAAAAATACTACTTGAACAATACCGTAACTGCCATTATAGATAGAAACAGTCAGCATATTGGAGATATAGGAACTCACCCCAATCAACAATCAGCCTCCAATCATCTTGCATCTGTAAAAAATGTTATGGATTTGATGATGCGAATCGGAAAAAGAACCTTTGGTATTCATTCTTATACCTCATTCGGGAATAGTCCTCAGACACTTTGCCTTGATAGCAAAGTGAGTAGTATAAACGAGCAAATAAAAAGTTCGTACATTTATTCAAAGAATGCTATACGCCAGACATTCACACTCGGACGTCTGACTCTTGGAGTAGAAGAAGGACTTACGATAGCTCATCATAAATTACGGAGTACCCTTACAGGATTGGCAACACCACATTTTAATAGTAATCAAGAAAATCAAAATACTTACAATATGAGGACTTTCTTTGTAGATCCAACTCTATCATTAGATCTTAGTACGTTTAAATTTTCCATTTCAACTCCTATATCCTATAATTATTACGATACTACTGATAAAATAGATGGTATAGTTATAAAGAAGATGAAATGGAGGTTGGGAGCATCTCTTTCTGCACAATGGATTATGAATAAGCAATGGAGCATATCCGGTAATATTTTTCATCGCCCGATCTCAAATCCCCCATATATGTTATTTAATAAACCGATACTTTCTACCTACCCATTTTTGCAAGTAGGTGCATTACAATATAATAAAGAAAGTACAAATAGTCTTCGGGCTACATTGAAATTTAAAGATATCTACTATGGATTATTTGGGAATATGAGCTATATGTATCAAAGAACAAAAAGTGATTTACTTCCTATCCATAATATTGAAAATGAGTATATGATTTATGGTAGCATATTTTATCCGCATGAGTCATGTTCAAAAACACTGATGGGTAATGTAAGCTATATGATAAGCTCAATAAAAGGAAGCATTACACTAAAAGGATTATATACTATATCTCGGTATCAATTTATGCAAAATAAAGCCCTTAATGCTACTCGTGTAAAAAATACTCAATTCTCTTTACATCTGTTTAGTACACCTATTCATTTATTGCAGTTGAATTATTTTTGTTCTTTATCATTATTACATTATAAGCAAGAAAATACGAATAAAGATGCACATCAAAAGTTCAATCAGAAATTTTCTATGAGTATTTCACCTTTTAAGAATTTGAGTATAGAATTTATTGCTGATCATCACTATCATAAACTGAGTGGGAGTGGGAATAGCAAAAGCATCTGTTTGTTAGATCTAAACTTCCTTTGGGATATTTCTACTCAATGGAAATTTAAGCTTGCTACTACTAATATCCTAAACAATAAAGAGTTTATAAATACTTTTTATTCTCCAACATCAATACTGAATCAACGGTACGAACTAAGACCTACTACTATCTTATTTTCCTTGACAACTTTATTCTAATTTCCAAATGTTCTATGCTACAAATGGAGGAGATCTTAAATAAACGACTGAATTCTATAATCAATTCTTATGAAAACAATGTATTGTAATTTTTTGTTTGCGATAACTTTAATTGGTTGTGTTTTTCTTCCCCTAAATGCAAATGCTCAAGTTATCAAAGGCATTGTAGTTGATGAAGAAAGTAATCCTATTCATTACGCAGGAATAGTATTGATGAATGTTAATGATTCTACGTGTTTTGCAAGGACATACAGCGATATTAATGGACAATTTATTTTAGTACTAAATGATAGCATATCTCCTAATCAGTCTTTTTGCTACAATGCATGGCTTTGGGGTATACATCCAAAACTGAGCATCTAAAAAACATAAATAGTTCTGTGCGAATAATCCTTTTTAAGCAATCTCAAGAACTACCAGAAGTTGTTGTTTCAGGGAGTCGGATAATTAAACGTCCAGAGGGCTATGTAGCAAGGCTAAGTAATGCTACAATTACTAAAGAGATAAATGCGGGTAAAACTTTAACCTTTCTTCCTGGTATTATACATGATCCTACAGGCTATAAACTAAATGGTCTACCCATTAGCCAATTTTATATTAATGGGCGTAAGGCTTCCATCGAGGAAGTTGAAAGTATTCCCGGGGAAATGCTACGGTCTGCTGAGGTTTCGTTCATTGACAGATTTGGGGTAAATAAAACAGGAGGTGTTGTTAATCTTATTTTGAAAGCACCAGAGCAAGGATACTACGGAAACGCATACCTACAAAACTCAACACGGGGTGCATTTCATGATAAAATCCGTATAGGTGGTATTTTTAATTATAAGATTGGGAAATTAGAACTTTATTCTAACTTGAAAGGAGTTTATGCCTCTGATAATGTAAAACAAAATGATGATACCGACTATTTAAATGGTAATTACATTCACACCAAAAGTGAAGAAAAAGGTTGGAAGGCATATTTAATGCCAGAATTGAATATTAATTATAGTATTACACAAGAACATCGTATTTGTGGGGTGTTTTCTGGTGATTTTGATCATATGAATATTAATATAAACACAGAGAATCATGGTAATAATCAAGAAAACACATTTGAAGGGGCTAATAAGGGGAAAGAGAAAACTTATGTAGCACAAGGGTTGCTTAAGTATTCTTTTATTCCTCAAAATAGAAAAATTGACTTTGAAGTATCTGGCGAGTTTCTTAATCGAAAATATGAACTTGACAAACATTATACTTCAACAGGAATTACAGGAAATGGATATGAAAGGCGTAATAAGCACACACAAATATGGGAAATCATTGCTCGTTCTACACAAAACTGGAATGACAAATTTGCTACAGATTTCACATTAGTTTGGAATGGAGTTTATGAAAATAACTATGCAGATATTTCCCTTTATAATATAGGCAAGGATGATAGTAAGGCATCCATACAAAACCCATTTGCTATGGTTGGTGTATATTACAATTCCGGGCATATATCTTTTGCAAGTAAACTTTCTTACCAAGGCTCATTCTTAACATACGGAGATCGGCTTCATCAAAAGGAATATACACATGAGACAAGCGGTTTAGAACCCAATATTATGTTGTCTTATTCTTTTGATAGAAATAGAAAACATAATTTGTCACTCAACTATACGCGTGCTATCAAGCCTTTTAATTATTCGCTTATCAGTACAACGAAAGTATGGCAAGATGTATATCATTACACTATTGGAAATCCTAATATCAAAGCTCCCATATCGAATCAAGTAACACTTTCTGCAAATATCAACAATGATTTAATTTATGCTTGGATAGGGTATTCTGTTGAAAAAGATCCTATTACTTTTGCAACATATTACGACTCTAATCAACAAAATGTTTCTTTTACTTGCCCCATTAACGGAGAAAAAGAACATTGGTGGCTAATAGGAGTACAATCAAGAGTACAAATGATGAAAGGATGGATTTCAAAATTCAAAATTCAATGTAAATACTGCTTGGGGTAGGCAGAAAGGAGATTTTCCATCGGGAAAAATTGATGTTTGGTCTAAACGGTGGATGTTCCAATGGCATAATATAATTTCTTTATCCAAGAACTGGTCTATTTATAATCTTTTTTATTGTGAACCTACTTACACAACTTACAATATGGATTTTCTTGCAGTATATGGCATGGAAGGTAGTGTATCCAAGAAATTTAGAAATAGATTTGAACTAAATATTGATTATGGTTTTGGTAAACAAAGAACTGTCCGTACAAAATTGTCAAATGCGATACAGAGTTATAAAAACCTAACACCTGTTCCTTATATATCCCTGACACTTCGATGGAATTTCAAGGGGGGGAAAGATGTAAATGTACGCAGAGAAACTACGACACAAGAATATCAGGAACTAAAAGCTAAATAAATCCATATTATAAGGCATGAATCATAAATTCTCTATCATAAACCAGCAAGATGCGATGGATTGCGGACCATTTTGCTTAGGAATGATAGTTAAGCATTATGGTCTCTATAGAACCACTTTGTATTTGTCTATAAAATAAAAAAACAGAGGAAATTTGCGTATGTCAAACTTTTTGTTTATATTGGGGTTGAAAAACAAGGATGCTTTCATTCAGCTATACGGTTTTCTCTGCAAAAATATACGTGAGTTCGGGATAAGAAAGTAGCTATAAAAAGCGGTAATCTCGCTTATTTTTCGTAACTTTATATTTATAAACCAAGTAGTTACAATCAAAAAAGCGATGATTACCATAGACAAAGTTATTGAACTCGTCTGTGCTACAGACGAGTTCTGCAAGAATTTTGAGGCTGAATTGAGTAAAAACCTTAAAATAGCCCCTATCAAAGGAGCAGAGAAGTGTACGAGAGATGAGTAAAAGCGAGATAATGGCAATCCTCTTGTACTTTCATTTTGGCACTTTCCGTAATTTCAAACACTACTATCTCACATTTGTAAAAGGATATATGAAGAGTTATTTTCCCACGACTGTTTCCTACAATCGCTTTGTGGAATTGATGCCTCGTGTCTTCTTTGAACTGATGGTTTTTCTCAGAGTCTCAGCCTTTGGAAAATGCTCAGGAATTAGTTTCGTAGACAGCACTATGGTGCCTGTTTGTCATAACATGAGAAGGTATTTTAACAAGGTATTCAAAGGAATTGCTAAGAGCGGAAAAGGCACTATGGGATGGTGTCATGGATTCAA
>JALEQJ010000031.1 GCA_022764505.1 Phocaeicola sp.
TAGCACAGAAGATTTCAATAACTTTGTCTATGGTAATCATCGCTTTTTTGATTGTAACTAATTGGTTTATAAATATAAAGCTACGAAAAATAAGCGAGATTACCGCTTTTTATGGCTACTTTTTTATCCCGAACTCACGTAGTCTCTGAAGAAGAAAAGAAAAGGTTTTCATAGAACTTACGGCACAAAGACCTGTATTTTCCAAGAAAAAATCCAGCCGTTTATACAAGAGAGTATAAACGGCTGGAATATATAAGGTGTGTAAGAAGAACAACTATGCTTTATTGCTATAGCGTCCTTGCTCCGTACAGACAGCATTCAATACAAAGTCAAAGGGTTCTGTAGGCACAGAATCTACAAGCTGAAACTGAAAACAAACACCTATTTTGTAACAATTCAAAAGCGGTAAAGTTCTATCGTAATATCCCTTTCCACGTCCCAAACGATTTCCCTCTCTATCAAAAGCCAAGCCCGGAATAACAGCAAAATCTATTTGGTCATAGGCAGTAAAAGGCTCTCCTTGCGGTTCTAATATACCATAAGAACTAATAGCCATTTGTTCTTTTCCTTTATACACTCTCAGTTCCAAATAGTCTCCACACACTACAGGTAAGACGATATTCTTTTTCCCATACCACTTGTCTATAAATGCGTGTGTATCTACCTCTCCCGGCATAGAATAATAAAGAAACACCGTTTGAGCTTTTAGGAACTCTTCTTGTTGCTCTATCCGCTCAAATAGAGATTGAGACCAAGTTTTCAGCAACTCTGCATCTTGTTGCTTTTGCAGAGTGCGTATCTGTTTTCTGAGTGTAGCTTTATCCATTATTTCTCTGTTGCGGTAGGAGCCTGTGGAAAGGCTTTGCCTTGTTTCAGAATATCCAATGCCTTGAGGACTTCATTGTCATATTTATTGGCATAGCGTGCTACTTCCTCTACATCTAACATACAATCTATGACATAACGCATCAATGCTCTATCCAAGAGTTTGTATGATTTATTGACAAGGTTATTTCTACGTTTCAGCCCGTTCTTGTCTGCCCAAGTAACAAACTGCTGCACCAATCCTTGCCTTATGAGATACTTTTCCAACGCTTCCAAGCTATCGTAGCTCTTTAATCTATCTCTATTTCTGTCTACATAATCTAAGATAAACTGATACAGCATACCGCTTTGCAAAGATTGTCCATAATAAGAAGTATAGCCTATCGTGTCTTTGGGAACAAACACATCCGGCATAATACCGCCACCACCATACACTACTCTACCTAAGCGTGTATGATATACCTCTGCTGTATCCTGCTTGATACTATCTGCCGAGAAAAATTCTCCGTGCTGGAAACGATTTAATATATCCATCTCATAATCGCCCTCTTTCCCTTTCTGATAAGGCTTCTGTATGCTTCTACCGGAAGGTGTATAATAGCGAGCTATAGTCAGTCTTATAGCAGAACCATCGCTAAACTCTATGGGTTGTTGCACCAATCCCTTTCCGAAAGTACGTCTACCTACTATAGTACCGCGGTCATTGTCTTGTATCGCTCCTGTAAAGATTTCGCTGGAAGAAGCAGAGTTCTCGTCTACCAATATAACCAGTGGGATATTAGGATTACTTCCTGTACCATTGGAAGAGAAATTCTCTCTCGGTACTTTCTTTCCTTGCGTGTAGACTATCAGTCGGTTTTTAGGGAGGAACTCATTGACCATCTGAATAGCAGGTTCCATATAACCACCCGTATTGGATCTCAGGTCTACAATAAGCCCTTTGCAATTTGCCTGATTGAGTTTTGCCAGAGCAATAAGAAGTTCCGGATAAGTGGTTTCTCCGAATTTATTGATACGCAGATAGCCAAAATCCTTATCTACCATATATGCTACATCTATACTCTTCACCGGTACAGAACCACGAGTAATTATATATCTGCTTATAGCTTTCTCTCCTTTATGAATAACCCCTATTTTTACCTTTGTACCGATCTCTCCTTTGAGCTTCTTTATGATGGAATTACTGTCTATGCCTTTTCCTGCATAGATAGTATCGTTTATTTCTACAATTCTATCGCCTGCCACGATACCGGACTGATAAGAAGGACCATTGATAGTGATTTTGTTTACACGTACCGTATCATTGATGACATTAAACATTATACCTACCCCCCCGAATGAACCTTGTAACTCGCTATTGATCGCATCAAGTTGCGATGCGGGTATATAGGAAGAGTGAGGGTCCAGTTCTTTGAGAATTTGCGGCATAGCATCTTCTACCAGTTCGTTGATTTGTACTGTATCTACATACCGATCTTCTATGATACGCAGTAAAGCGTTCAGTTTATTGGAAGAAGTATTGATGATACCAAGTTTATTGCCGGAGAAATGATTGGCATAGAATGTACCGATACCTATCCCGATAACTAAGGACAGAGCTAAGAACAGAGGTATAAATCGTGAAGAAGATTTCATTCGTTTGTATCTTTATGGAGAGGGTGATAAATTACTTCTATATGTGCTTTGCGGAGGAGTTCTATTCCGTCTTCTAATCTGTATTTTTCTGAATATACTACTCGCTTGATACCTGCTTGAATAATCAGTTTGGCACATTCTATACAAGGAGAAGCTGTTACGTAGAGCGTAGCTCCATCGCAATTATTATTGGAGCGTGCTATTTTGGTGATGGCATTGGCTTCTGCGTGTAGCACATAAGAGAGAGTTTGTCCATTCTCGTCTTCGCATTTATTTTCAAAACCGGCAGGTGTACCATTATAACCATCGGATATGATGGTTTTGTCTTTTACTATCAATGCACCGACTTTTCTACGTTCACAATATGAATTTTCTGCCCAAATCCGTGCCATACGGATATAACGCTCGTCCAATATCTGCTGTTTATTTTCTGTTTCCATATCCTCTATTTATTGTGCAGAAGAAATAAATAAGTAGGTCTGCTTGTCCGAGAAGAACAACTGTACATATCGCTGATCTCCTCTATAATACTGCACTTGTTTCAATGATTCTATAAACAATTTATCCAACCCTACAGGAGTAGTAGCCGGTGTAATATCACAATAAAAAGTGCGTTCCTTGCCATCGGCTCGCCAATGCCCTGTAAAGGTAGTAAAACTCCCTTTACCCACAATACTGCCATCTTCTCTAAAGGAAATACGATATTCCCCTGTATGCGCCATCAGGTCTTGGGCTTGTTCTTGTGTAAGGATAGGAGTGAACTTCGTAGACTTCCAATGTGGTACTTTAAAGTTTCCTTTCCAGACCCATACAGAGCGGGTGAAAATACCTTCTACATCGTCCGTATTATTACAAGCGACAAACAGGAATGTGCTACAAATCAGACAAAGTACGTTTCTTATATAAGTTTTCATCTTGAGATCTTGTGTAAACCGTTTCTTTCCAACAAGGCTTGAATAGTAGGTGCTTTCTTTCTAAAACGCAAATAAAGCGTCATAGGGTGTTCTGTTCCACCCTTGGAGAGTACGTGTTCTCTGAATGAGTGCGCCACTTCCCTATCAAATACGCCTGCTTCCTTGAAAGCAGCAAAAGCATCGGCATCTAATACTTCGTCCCATTTATAACTATAATAGCCTGCAGAATAACCGCCTGCCATAATATGGCTGAACTGCACGCTCATACAAGTCTTAGGGATAGAAGGCAGTAATTTAAGATGCCTTACGCTATCTTTCTCAAAGGTTTCTATATCGCCACAGAAAGGAGTTTTTTGAGTGTACCAAGCCATATCCAAAGTTCCCAATTCTATCTGCCGGATACAAGCTATAGCCACATGAAAGTTTTGTGCGGCTATCACTTTTTCTATAAGTGCTTCCGGCAATAGTTCCCCTGTTTCATAATGCCGTGCAAAGGTATGCAGGAAAGCTTTCTCGTAAGCAAAATTCTCCATAAACTGCGAGGGCAGTTCTACGAAATCCCAATAAACATTGGTTCCACTCATTGCAGAGAAGCGTGTGTTCGCAAATACCTGATGCAGTGCATGACCGAACTCATGTAAAAATGTAGTAACCTCCCCGAAAGTAAGTAAAGAAGGCTTCGTACCGGTAGGTTTACTAAAATTCATCACGATAGAAACGTGGGGTCTGCTATTCTCTCCGTTATCCTCTATCCATTGCTCTTTATAGTTGGTCATCCAAGCTCCAGAACGTTTGCCTGCTCTGGGGTGGAAGTCTGCATACAGCACTGCCAAGAATGTACCGTCTTCATCGTAAATATCATAGGTTTTTACATCTGTATGATAGGTATCGTACACTTCATTGGGACGAAACTGAATACCGTACAACCTTGTCGCCAAGCCAAATACCCCGTCTATGACTTTGCTGAGTTCAAAATAGGGACGAAGTAGTTCACTATCGTAATCGTATTTTTCTTTCCTTAGTTTTTCTGCATAGTATGCCAAATCCCAAGGCTGTACGTGAAAACTTTCTCCTTCCACACGTCGTACAAAACCAAACAGTTCTTCCATCTCTTTTTGCGCAGCAGGCATATAAGCTTTTATCAAGTCATCGTAAAGCGCAAAGACTTCTTCTTTCGTACTGAGCATTCTACGCTTGAGCTTATATTGGACATAATCCTCAAATCCCAACAACTGCGCCCATTCTCTTTTAAGATTCACTATGCGTGAAACGATCGCTGTATTATTGTACGCATCATCGTGTGTACACTGGGTATTGTATGCCATATAGAGTTGCTCACGCAAAGGACGCAACTCACTATATTTCATAAAAGGCTGATAAGAAGGAGCTTGTAGAGTGATAAGATAACCGGTCTTTCCTTTTTCTTGTGCAGCCTCTCTTGCTGTATCTATAAGGCTTGCAGGCAATCCGCAGAGTTCTTCTTCCGTAAGCCAAAGCTCAAACTTATTATTCTCCGCCAATAGGTTCTCAGAAAATTGCAACGTGAGTGTAGATAGCTCCGTACTTATCTTGCGTAGCTGTTCTTTCTTGTCTGCCGGCAAATTCACACCTTGCAAGACAAAATTCTCATAGAGATCCGTAAGAAGTTTCTCTTCTTCTGCCGTAAGCTGAAGTTGTGCTTTTTCTGCATAGACGTGTGCTACTCTCCGGAAAAGCTTTTCATTCAGGGCTATGTTATTCCGGTGTTCTGTAAGGAGTGGAGAAACCTTCATAGCTATTTCTTGCAGTTCATCTGAGGTTTCTGCGCTAAGCAAATTGAACAGTGCATTCGTAGCACGTTCTATGGTTTTCCCCGTTTTTTGCAACGCCAAAATGGTATTTTGGAACGTAGGTGCGTCCGGATTGTCTATAATGCGAGCTATTTCCTGCTCTTCTTCTTTGATACCTGCCAAGACAGCCTCTTCGTAGTGATGATTCTTTATTTCACTGAAAGGGTAGGTTTGCCGAGGTGTCCGAAAGGGCTGAAAAAAAGGATTGTTTTCTGTCATCTTATTCCTATTCTATGTATATATAGGGTTCAAAACCATTCATATACGAGTCCTACAGTAAAACAAAGAGAGTGCATTCTCTTGAATTACTTCACAGCAAATAGCTGTAGTAGGTTCTCTACTACAACAAAACTACAGAAAACTATGTTGATATGTATGCTTTTTAATGAGTTTTAATACACACTCCCACACAAGAGGAGCAAAGGTTAATCACTATACTGATTGATAAAAGCCGGCATAGAAAGAATGGTAATGGTCTTTCTACCCAATTCCAACAGTCCTTTCTCTTGCAAGTTGTTCAATGCCTTAGATACGTTGAGTCTGGTCTCGTCTACAATTTCCGCCAAATTTACCATCTTGATATGCAGAATTTTTTCTCCTTGCAAGTGGACACAGCGCAGATAAAGAAATTGCAGGATTTTCCCTTCTATAGTATTCTGGTATTTATCCTGCAATCTATGATAAATGGTTTGCGCTCTATTACTCAGCATATTAAAGTAGTTCAACTGGAAGATTTCAAACTTATTGAGGTAAGACAAAATAAAAGGTTTATCTATGCAGAGAACTTGTACTGTTCCTATAGCTGTGTAAGTAGCGTTAAACTGCGTACGCATACCATAGAGAGAATAAGGTTCTATTACCGCAGGACTGTCTATAAATTCTTCTATGATATAATGTTGTGTTTCATTTATAGAGGTACTTTGCACTTTCCCGGAGAGTATAAAAATGAGTTGCAAACAGGGTGCATTTTGAGAAGCAATTACTTCATTGCTCTGATAGGTGCAAAAGTTTAATTTCATTTTTTCTAATATAGAAGTAAGTTCGCTCTCTCCCATTCCCTGAAAAAGTGGAAGCTGCAACAACTTCTTGTACATCGTATATTCCATAATGGTAGTTTTATAGGGTATAGAATAGCATAAAGCAGTTTCTGTGTATGTAAACACTTTGTTCACAATCTTATACAGAGAACAAAGTTAAACTTTTGTTTTTTATAAACTATTATACTTTGTATTTTTTTGAATAAATAAGTAATAC
>JALEQJ010000034.1 GCA_022764505.1 Phocaeicola sp.
TTTTCTTCTCCGATTAAGGAGTAATCTCTAATGCTCAAGATACCGAAATTTCATATCTTCTTATATAAGAAAATTGACGGTTTTAATTTCTTATCCCATATCTGAAATATGAGATTCTTGTACTACATTTTTGTTTGTTTATATAAAATCTTTCAAAGAACTCTTCTTCTATTTTTCAAGCCCCGATTTTTACCGAAGCCGACTGCAAAGATAAGAACTTAATTTCTTTCGCTCCAAATGTTTTGCAATCTTTTTTTCGTTTTCTTTTCCAACTCACCGTCTCTCCGTCGTTTCAGGAGTAAGCTCGTCCGAAAAGCGAGTGCAAAAGTAGAATACACAAATCATATATGCAAGCATACAACCTACTTTTTTTGAAAGAAAATTCACAGACAAAATACTACCGGCTGATTATGAAACAGATAACAGAAGAAAAAAATTATCTTCTCATCAAACAATCAAATAAAGTCTCCCATCTTTTCATTATTACTTCTTTATCGAAGCGTTTAGAAGCACTTATACCAGCTTCTCCCATATTCTTACGAAGTGATTCGTCTGCCATTAACTTTTTGAGCTTGTCTGCAAAACATCTTTTATCATATTTCGGAATAAGGAAACCATCTACACCATCTGAAACTATATCCGAAGGACCACTTGGACACTTATAGGAAACAATGGGTAGTCCCATTACCTGTGCTTCTATCAACACCATCGGTAGACCTTCATAATGCGAAGTAAGTGCATAAATACTGGCACTGCGCATTTTTTCAGGCATTTGAGTAGAAGTTCCCGGAAGCAATATGCTGTCTGATAAGCCTTTTGTTTCTACATATTCTTTAACTTGTGGATATAGATACCCTTCTCCTACGATTTCTAACTGCCAATCCGGAAATTCCGTATGTACCATTTCCCATATATCCACCATTTCTTTAAAATTCTTTTGATAGGCAAAACGCCCTGCCGCCAAAACTTTTTTTCCCGTGCATGAAGAAGGCTTATCTGTAGCAAACGGGCTCATATTAGGAATTACTTCTACATTTCCCAAATGTTCAAAAACCCCACGTTCTTCTTCTGTAAGAATCACACATCGATCATATTTTTTCAAAGATTGGTCATTCCACCAAATCAGAAAACGCCCAAGCATACGCCTTATTGGGGTGCTTATCGGTTGTTGTAGTATTTTGGTATAGCGCGAACTGTGTATTTCCACCACCTTTTTACTTCCATCTTTTATCTGGTGGAGCAATGGTACTGTATATCTACTGGCAGTGATGGTTATATCTGGTTTTATTCTAAAAAGTGCATCTTCCAATTTTTTAAGATGCCCCCTTGATTTATACCAAGCTCTGAAATAGCGTTTCAATGGGTGAAGCACGTTGTCTTCTTCATAGTTGACTCCTATATTCTCATATTTTATCCGCGCATCTAATGGAAAATCAAATGAGTTTCCTCCCTGATTTGTAGTTAAGAAAGTTACATCATGACCATTCTCTACCAGCCAATTCATTTTAGACGAAACAATACGTTCTATACCACCAAAACCATACATTCCATCTATACAATACACTATTTTCATATCTATTCACTCCTAAATTAAATAAAACCATTCTTTTTTTTGATGCAATAGACCATCTTATCTACAAGCCTATAATAAATGCAAAATTACACATTACTATGTAATTCAAACCCTAAAAGAGACATAATTAAAACCTATATTATTTAGGCGCAAAGGAAACAGAAAATCTATCTTTTGAGCTTATGGATATACTCTTCTTTTCAATAACAAAGAACAAATACTTCACAGAAATACTCAAATCGGTTTTTCTTCATACTTTTGCAACACAAAACTATATCCGATAAAACTTACTATACAACATCATTCGTATGAACAAAGAAGAAGCTCAACGACAATCCATTGTTATAAACTCACTTCGCTTCCCTGCTACCGTCTTGATGATCGCTTCTCATTGCGTCATTACTCTCAAGACAGAAACTATCCCCCATACCTTTTCTATTGATAACATATTCTTGATGCTTGAGCATTTGTGCCTCAGTTTTGGTCCTATATCGGTATCCGTGTTTGCGCTCATCACCGGTTATTTCTTTTTCTTCAAGACTCAATCATATAGTTTGCACACCTACAAGAACGACCTTAGCAAACGTATCAAGACTCTCTTGATTCCTTATTTATTATGGAATATCATAGCATTGGTACTGTTATATGGGAAAAACTATATAGGTAGCAAAATACATTTATCCTTTGCTTACAACGAGCATGAAATGGCTTTTGTTACAGGGCATAATTTTTTTGAACATATGATTTTACCGGTCAATGGTCCTTTGTGGTACGTACGAGAATGTATATACTTCACTGTTTTAAGCCCAATTGTTTATTTTTTCGTCCATAAAAAAACGCTTGGTAAGCTGTTCTTACTCTTACTTTTTCTTGTCAGCTACTTCTTCGTCTTTCGTGTAGCTCACTTTACCTGTTTTTTCGCATTAGGCGCTTATTTGGGGTTGCACAAAGAAAGTATTTTGGATTTCGCAAAGAAAATACGCATATGGGGGTATGCTTTGGGGTGGATTTATCCTTATCTGCGCATATTCTATGGAAGTGAAGAATGGGCAGAAAACTTGCGTATTTATACCTTGTTTTTCTGCATTATAGCCATCATCAATATAGGAAGTTTTATCTACGATAAGCAAAAAAATCTCAGTATCTATCTTGCCTCTTTTGCTCCCTCTGTGTTTTTCGTGTACAGTCTACATATGGTGCTTATAGTAAACCTTGTAAGAGGCACACTATATGCCATTCTGCCTTGGGATAACACTATAGAAAAAATCGTAGCCCTTTTAGCCACCACCATTATCGTTCCTATTCTCTGCTATTATATCTACAGAGCTGTTGCAAGGCTATTTCCTCGTCTTAGTACGATACTTAGTGGAGGAAGAGGATAACACAGGGTTCATATACTATAAGAAAGAAGATCTGATTCTACTCTCTCCATACTCCATTTTCTGTCTATAAGCAGAAACATTGCGTAAAGCCACAAAAGCTATTGGGGCATTGTGAGAAAGGATATATCTTTGCACTTCTTAATATAAGACAATAACACGAATGAAGAATATCCGCAACTTTTGCATCATCGCACATATAGATCACGGAAAGTCCACACTGGCAGACCGTCTATTAGAATTTACCCAAACCATCAAGGTAACAGATGGGCAGATGCTGGACGATATGGACTTGGAACGTGAACGAGGGATCACGATAAAAAGTCACGCCATACAGATGGAGTATCAATATCAAGGAGAGAAATACATTCTCAATCTCATTGATACCCCGGGACACGTAGACTTTTCTTACGAAGTATCTCGTTCCATAGCTGCTTGCGAAGGGGCTATCCTCGTAGTAGACGCTTCACAAGGAGTACAAGCCCAGACCATCTCCAATCTATATATGGCATTGGAACACGACTTAGAAATAGTGCCGGTTATGAACAAGTGCGATATGGCAAGTGCTATGCCGGAAGAAGTAGAAGACGAAATCGTGGACTTGCTGGGTTGCAAAAGAGAAGACATTATCCGGGCATCTGGAAAGACAGGCTTGGGTGTAGAAGATATTCTGCAAGCCGTTATAGAACGTATCCCTGCTCCCAAAGGAGATGAAGAAGCACCTCTGCAAGCTCTTATTTTTGATTCTGTATTCAACTCTTTCCGAGGCATCATTGCTTATTTCAAAATCGTAAACGGAATACTTCGCACAGGAGACAAGGTAAAATTCTTCAATACGGGAAAAGAATACGATGCAGATGAGATAGGTGTCCTCAAAATGGATATGATACCTCGCAAAGAACTGCGTACAGGAGATGTAGGCTATATTATTTCCGGAATCAAGACTTCCAAAGAAGTAAAAGTAGGAGATACTATCACCCACATCACACGTCCCTGCGAGAAATCTATTGAGGGTTTTGAAGAAGTAAAACCTATGGTCTTTGCGGGAGTGTATCCTATAGAAGCAGAAGATTACGAAAATCTGCGTGCGTCTTTGGAGAAACTGCAACTTAACGATGCGTCCCTCACCTTTCAGCCGGAATCCTCATTGGCATTGGGCTTCGGCTTCCGATGTGGCTTCTTAGGCTTGCTACATATGGAAATTATCCAAGAACGCTTGGACAGAGAGTTTGATATGAACGTGATTACCACCGTTCCGAACGTGTCTTATATGGTGTACGACAAGCAAGGAGGGGTACAAGAGGTGCATAATCCCGGTGGAATGCCGGACATCACACTCATAGATCATATAGAAGAGCCTTTCATAGATGCCTCTATCATCACTACCACAGACTATATAGGTCCTATTATGACCCTCTGTTTAGGTAAGCGCGGAGAACTTGTAAGACAAGATTATATTTCCGGGAACAGAGTAGAGATACATTACAAGATGCCTTTGGGAGAAATCGTAATAGACTTTTATGATAGACTGAAAAGTATCTCCAAAGGGTATGCTTCTTTTGATTATCATCACGCAGGATTCCGTCCTTCAAAGCTGATCAAATTGGACATTCTCCTCAATGGAGAGCCTGTAGATGCACTCTCTACCCTTACTCACGTAGACAACGCCTACGATCTGGGTAGACGTATGTGCGAAAAACTGAAAGAGCTTATACCAAGACAACAATTTGAAATAGCAATACAGGCTGCTATCGGAGCTAAAATCATAGCAAGAGAAACTATCAAGGCAGTAAGAAAAGATGTTACAGCCAAGTGTTATGGTGGAGACGTAAGTAGAAAAAGAAAGCTCTTGGAAAAGCAAAAGAAAGGAAAGAAACGTATGAAACAAATCGGTACGGTAGAAGTTCCACAAAAAGCCTTCCTTGCAGTTCTGAAATTGGATTAAAGAAAATCTTTCATTATACTTTCCTGTGTGAATGGGTGCTATGCGCATAGCACCCATTTATTTTATAAACTCTAATTACTGCTTTCCACTCTATAATAGAATGTAAAGACAAAAAACATTCTCTAAAAGTTGTTCAAAAAGAAAAACAAAATAACTTTGCACTCCATAAGGTGATGCCTATATACTTAAAGTATAGACATAAAAGGGAATCCGGTGAAAATCCGGAGCAGTACCCGCTACTGTAATGCTCATATAAAATGCGTACTTATTCTCTTGCCACTGTATAGAAATGCTATATGGGAAGGCACAAGATGCGCAAGGGCAAAGTCAGGAAACCTGCCTTATACTACAACGATGCTACGGACTCGGGAAAAAGAACAAAGCAAGCCTTAGTGAGTGAAAAATACGCTCTACCAAGACTTCAAATATAGATATAAATGAGGAAAATAGTTTTACTACTACTTGGAACCTGTGCCATAATTACGTCTTATGCACAAGACAACAAGACACTTCAAGATAGCATTCCGGAAGTGGTGGTTACCGGAACAGGTACGCAACACTATCTGAAAGATGCACCGGTACGCACAGAAGTCATCAACAGAAAAATGATAGAAGCCTATGCGGGCAGTTCTTTGGAAGACATTTTAGCGGGCTTAGCTGCTTCTTTTGATTTCAACCCCAATGATATGGGATCCGGTATGCAAATGGGAGGACTCGGCAACGGTTACATTCTGATCCTCGTAGATGGCAAGAAACTCAATGGAGATGTAGGTGGACAAGTCAATTTGAGTAGAATCAATCCCGCCAATATAGAAAGAATAGAATTAGTAAAAGGTGCTGCGTCTTCTCTCTACGGAAGCGATGCCATAGCCGGTGTTATACATATCATCACCAAGAAACACAAAGAAAAGCTACTCATAGAAAATACTACCAGAGTAGGTTCTTATGGAGAAGTAAGACAAAGCAACACATTCCAAGTCAGTACGAGGAAACTTACAAGTACTACCAACTTTCACTTCCGTCATTCCGATGGTTGGCAAAACACTACCCACGAAAATCCCAATCGGTACGAAAAACCCATTACCAATTCCATCAATAAAACAGCCAATAGATACAACACTTGGAGTATAAACGAGGAATTGCGTTATGCAGTGTCTCCTCGTCTGAATCTCTATGCAGAAGGCACTTGGTACCAAAAGCGCATCTATCGTCCTATGGGGATACCGGATTTCCGCACCTATGATCTCTCCTATAGAGACATCAATGCAGCCATAGGGGGAGAACTTAAACTCAACAAGACGGATCGTATTACCACAGATCTGATCTACGACAACCATACGTATTACTACGATTTTACTTTCCAAACAGACGTAGACGAATTTAATGAGGAGGGCAAGCGTACCACCTATACTTACTATGCAGGAGACAGAAACTTGCAAAGCGACCAAAACAAGCTCCTTCTCCACACCAAAGGTGTTTTCCAATTGCCCGCTTTCCATAGATTAAGTGCCGGTATAGAGTTACAACACGACTGGCTCAAAGCACCTTATCGGCTTAGCAAAGAAAAAGTTTCGGACTACACCTCTGCACTATATGCACAAGACGAATGGTTGATAAACGATGCACTGAACATTACCGGAGGGATTCGGTTTACTGCACACAAAGACTTCGGTGTACGCATTACTCCCAAACTCTCTATGCTCTATAAAATGGGAGATTTCGGTCTGAGAGCAGGGTATTCCGAAGGCTTCAAAACTCCGACACTCAAGGAACTACACTATAGATATATCTCCCCTATGGGTTCTATGGTCAGCCTAAACATAGGAGATCTGCATCTCAAGCCACAGAGTTCTCGTTATTTCTCTTTGGGAGGAGAATACAATGGAAAGCAGTTCAGCTGTAGTATAACAACCTACCTGAACCTATTAGACCATATGATCACCTTGGTTACCGTACCTATCTTGGAAGCACCCAAAGAATATCTCATAGCCTACCAACCGGGACGTGTACGTCAATACAAAAATATGAACGACGCCCGTACTATGGGAATAGATATAGAATGGAAATGGCGTGTACTCCCCCACTTCAGCATAGGAGGAAGCTACAGCTATTTGGATACACGTGCCAATGTCTACGATGAAAAAAAGGAAATGATGCGCCGTATCACCATAGACGGTATGGCAAGACACAGAGCCACTTTCAATGGGCTATGGTTCAAAGAATGGAAGAACTATAAATTGGACATCAGCCTGAATGGACGTATACAAAGCAAACGTTACTATCAAGACGATGGAAACGGAAAACCCTATATGTTATGGCGCATCAACACCAAACACAGAATGCCACCATTGGGACAATGGCTCTGGGAAATCAACGCAGGAGTTGATAACCTCTTGGATTATTACGAAACTACCCCACACGGATTGCACTACGGTACTACTACACCCGGACGCACCGTGTACGCCTCCGTCCTCTTCCGTTTAGGAAAGAGTAAACAGAAATCAAAGAAACAAACTATAACTCATCAAACTGAAGAATAATATGAAAAGTATGACTAAATGGGCTTGGGTAGCCCTCGTAGCAATGGTAAGCATTGCATTCAGCGCATGTTCCAGCGATGACCCTAAAAAGAAAGAAGAAAACAAGTTCAAGGAACAAACTGTAGTAAACGAAATCGTAGCCAAGCAAAAGAAGCATGACAAGGCACTCTTGCTCATTGCATTCGGCAGTACATGGGAAGAACCTCAAAAGACATTCGGAAAGATGCAAGAAGCTTTCAAGAAAGCTTTTCCGGATATGGATCTTTACTTCTCGTTCACTTCTACCATTTGTATCAACAAGCTCAGAGCAGAAGGAAAGCAAGTGTACTATCGCCCTCAACAATGGCTTACTGCCATAGGAGAAGCCGGTTATAAGGAAGTCAATGTACAATCGCTCCATATCGTACCGGGAGAAGAATACTTGGAAATTCAAACTGAAATAAAGAATTTCCACTTTACACCGGAATACGGAAAAATCGTAGTGTATGCAGGTGCCCCTCTACTTGCCGAAAAAGAAGATGTAGAAGAAGTAGCCAAGATTCTACATGCCGAATACAAAGACAAAGTAGAAGCCGGAAATATTGTAGCCTTTATGGGACACGGTAACCCGGAAACACATAACTATGGCAATGGTAACAGCCGCTACTTATGGATAGAAGAAGCACTCCAAAAGCTAAATGCTCACTATTATGTATCCACTGTAGATATGGAAAACAACTTCGTAGCAGATATGTGGAAACGTATGGAAGCGAAAGGAGATAAAACCGGTACTGTATACTGCGCACCACTGATGTCTGTAGCAGGAGATCACGCCAACAATGATATGACCGGTGGTAGAAATGCGAAAGCAGAAGAAGATAGCTGGAGAGATTTCTTCACACAAAAAGGATACAATTGTCCACTTGGCAACTGTAACCTCATCGGCTTGGGCGACTATCCACAAATCGTTGATATATGGGTACGTCACTTACAAGAAGCACGCAAAGCAGAACCTATGTACGATGGTAAAGAATAAGCATATCTTTACTCTCTGATAAAAATAAGTGAAACAAGAAAGAGAGGGTGTGTCAAGATTGAACTGCTCCAAAAAGTGAGACAAAAAAACTTTTGAGGTATAGTTCAATTGGGACATACCCTCTTTTTTTATCCCAGACCCTCTCCTACTCAATCCTCCTTATGCTTAGAGCACAACCCCTATGGGGGTTGATGATGGCACGATACGCATAGACAGGGTTATCCGCTATGCTCCTAACCCTGCCCTAACAATAGCATAACACCTATGGCGTTAGTCTTTGCAGATTAATGAGGATTACCTCATCTATTCAAGGGAAGCAAACATAAATGAGTCTTTACTAATCCCTCACTTCCTTAGTCTTAGCACAACTCCTATGGGGGTTGATGATGGTACGATACACATAGACAGGGTTATCCGCTATGCTCCTAACCCTGCCCTAACAATAGCATAACACCTACGGTGTTAGCTGTTTGTACACAATCTATTTTCATCATAACTGCGCAAATCTGAGATTGTTTACGAGTCTATCATCTATTACACTGTGTTTAAGTAAGGAATCCCCATCGGGGATTTGCTATTGGTAGGGCAGGTGTTCGGAGCGAAGCGAAGAACCCTGCCTATGTACGTGCATAAAAACAATGCCAGAGGTATTGTGCTTAGAGAATTTTGAGAATTGCTTTCCTATTCAAGGGAAGTTAATATGAGTATCTCTATTCCGTACTACAGTTTATATAAACCGTAATGGAAGTTTATATAAACCATAGTGGAGGTTTACATAAACTTCGGCACGAAATAGAGAATGGAAGCAATACGAAGAAAAAAAGAAATAGCCAATGGCAAAAGAACTTTGCCACTGGCTATTTTACTGTATAAAAGACCGGTTTAACCTATCACACCACGTATACGATCTTCAAAAGCAGAAAGTGCAGCCTTAGCCCCTTCGCCCATAGAAATAATGATTTGCTTATAAGGTACGGTAGTAACATCGCCTGCAGCATATACGCCTTGCACAGAAGTTCTGCTATGTGCATCTACTATAATTTCTCCTTGTGGAGTACGTTCTACAGCATCGGCAAAGACAGCAGAATTGGCAGAAAGCCCTATTTGCACGAAGATGCCATCTAATGCTATGGTGCGTTCCTCGCCTGTACGCCTGTCTTTCACTGTGATACCCGTTACTTTCTCCTCATTTCCTACTACTTCTGTAGTTTGGCTCATAGTGAAAATTTCCACATTAGAAAGTGCTCTGGCTTTGTCTTGCAATACGCCATCTGCTCGCAATTCTTCTCCGAATTCCAAAAGTGTAACCTTGCTACAAATACCTGCCAAGTCTATGGCAGCCTCTACACCGGAGTTGCCTCCCCCTATCACAGCTACGGGTTTACCAGCATAGAAAGGTCCATCGCAGTGTGGACAGAATGCCACTCCTCTACCTATGTATTTACTTTCTCCCGGTACACCGAGCTTCCTCCAGCCTGCTCCTGTGGCAATAATCACAGCCGGCGCAGTATAGATTTCTCCTCCTTTGACATAGAGTTTCTTTGTAGTATCTGAAAAATCTACACGTTCTATACTTCTATGTTCCAATATATCTATAGGATAATGGCTCATATGTGTACGTAAGTGATCTGCCAATTCTGTACCCGTAGTATAAGGCACTGAAATAAGATTTTCAATACCTACCGTATCTTTCACTTGTCCACCTATACGCTCTGCTACTACAGCTACTTTGAGCCCCTTACGAGCTGAATAAATAGCTGCCGAAGCTCCAGAGGGACCACCGCCTACTACCAATACATCGTAATGTTTCTCTTCTGCTACCACAGTTTGAGGAATAGTACCAAAGGTTTCTTCCAATTTGCTCAACAAGAGTGCCAAGTCTGCTTTTCCTACAGAGAGCTGTTTCCCATTGGCAAATACTGTAGGTACAGCTTGTATCTTGCGTTCCTCTACTTCCGCTTGGAAAAGTGCGCCATCTACCAGTTCGTGTGTGATGTCTTTATGGTACAATGCCATAATTTGGAGAGCTTGTACTACTTCGGGACAGTTGGTACAAGTAAGAGAGATGTAACTTTGTAATGCGATAGGTGTTTGGAGTGAGGAAATTCTACGAATGATACCCTCGTCCGGGAGATTCTTCCCCTTGCCATCTGCATTGAGAACTGCCAAAAGCAAAGAAGTAAATTCGTGTCCACCGGGGATTCCTCTATAAGCGATACCTGTATCTACTCCATTGCGAAGCAAAGAAAAACGCAGTTCACCTTCTTGTGGTGTCTGTTCTGTTATATCTATCTTTTCCGATGTTCCTGCAAAGGCAGTGAGAAAAGAAATAAAATCCGCATAAGACTCGTGTGCCTTATCTGCTTGGACTTGTAATGTATAGTGTGCATTCAGGTCGCTGAATACGGAGCGTACCTGTGCTATAATTTCGGGATCTAACATAAGTGAAAAAGTAATAGTTAAGAGAGATTATTGCAACGTTCTCAAGAAAGATTATGTAAAAAGAAGTGATGAAGAAAAAGGATAAAACAAGGGCTTCTATCCTTGAGTAAAGCAAGGAATAGAAGCCCCTTATATTAACCTATCTTAGATTTTTCCTACGAGATCAATGCTGGGCTTCAATGTTTCTACACCTTTTTTCCATTTAGCAGGACAAACTTCTCCATCGTGAGAAGCTACGAACTGAGCTGCCTCTACCTTGCGAAGCAATTCGTCTGCATTGCGACCTATGCTATTGTCTTGGATTTCTGCTATCTTGATACGACCTTCCGGATCTACCAAGAAAGTACCACGATAAGCCAAGCCGGCTTCTTCTATATATACTCCGAAACCACGGCTCAATACACCTGTTGGGTCTGCCAGCATAGGATATTGAATCTTGCGGATAGTATCCGAAGCATCGTGCCAAGCCTTATGTACAAAGTGTGTATCTGTACTTACAGAGTAAACCTCTACCCCCATCGCTTTGAAAGCTTCGTACTTCTCTGCCATATCTGCCAATTCTGTAGGACAAACAAAAGTAAAGTCTGCCGGATAGAAAAAGAAAATAGCCCATTTTCCTTTTACATCTTCGTGAGATACAGTTTCAAAATTTCCGTTACGGTATGCCTGTACTTTGAATTCAGGCAACAATGAATTGATAATTGGTTGCATAATTTTATTCGTTTTTATGATAGTTATTTCTTTTTGCTGTTACAAAAGTATAATGAAAAACAGCCTCAATCACAACTTTTTCTATTGATAATATCTACCACAAAATAGACAAAACCTATCATCAAAAAAATAGCCACGTAAGTAGATGCTTACGTGGCTATCTATTTAATCCTTATTCAAGGAATTATTTATCTCTACGGTTTACTAATCTTTCAAGCATAGTTCTTACTTTTTCTATTCTCTTTGATGTAACTTCTTCATTTACACCCTTACGATACATAAGACTTGCCGGATCACCGAGATCAATATAGAATACTTCAATACCTGCTACATAAGATTCACCATATTTCGCCAAAGTGAAGATATAAGCTTGCTTCTTAGTAGGATTAAAGTGTACGATACCACCATTGTTTAGAGTCATCAAGAAAGGATATCCTTTGGAAGTAAAGAATTCTTTTGCTTCTTTAGTCATACCAAATGCTCCTGTTTCATCTACCCAGTACACTTTCTTATAGTCTTTCTTGAAGAATCTCGCACCGTCTACTTCATCTATGAATGGATCATCTGGAGCTATATAATTTTTATCTCCAGGTTTACCTGCAGCTGCTGTATAGAAATAAATTCTTAAAGCATCTTCTTCTGTATCTTTTGGAGTGAATGAGAGAGTTCCTGCATTCTTTGATTCATTCTGTGTAGAACCTTTGGCTTTTTCGTCTTTTTCTATATCTGCTTTTTTCTTAGTAGCGTGTTTATCTTTTTCACGGAATGAGATGTAACCAAATACATCTTGCATTGGAAGTTCAGTAAATGTAGGTTGAGCTTCTGTTTGCATTTTTTCTACTGTAACTACCAAGAATGCTATATTTTGATCAGTTGTAGATTCCAATACAGATGCAAGGAATGTGTAATTAAACTCAGTTTTTTCAAATACAGGAAGTGCTCCAGGCTTAGATATTTTCTTAAAGCCTTCTCCTTCCATAAACGTATCAAATTCAGGTTTTAGCAACTCTGCCTTGTTTGCACATTCTATCTGAGCTTTCTTGTAAATAGTAAGAGGAGAAGGGAAACTATAAGTAATAGCCGGCATTAAACTACTCTTTGTAATAAAACCATAGTTATCTTTATTGAGTAATTTATCAGGCATCATAAATTGTGCGCTACCTCTCTTCACTTCTTGTGCTGCTACATTTCTATAAGTCAAATCTTTAGCAATAACAGGAAGAATGTAGTACGCACCTGCTTTCTGTTCTACTTCTACTTCTGCATTGTTCTTACCCAAGTTTACGATCAATTTTGCTGTACGTTTTGTTTTTTCTGTATTTTCTTCTACTGCAAGGGTAAAGTTATTTTCGCTTACGCTTACTACTTTAATCCAAGTAATTTCAGCAGGTACTTCTATAGCAGCCTTACCGGCATTGCTTGTATAGTTTATCACGTGTTTTCCGGCTTCAGCAGGTACCACCAACTTGTCTCCTTCCATATCTATAGAGAAAGCTACGTCTCCACCTGTTTGTTTTACCACGAGACGTTTTTGTATACCACCTGCTGTAACAAGAACGATGCTTTGACGTTCTTTTGCTGTAGTATTAGCAGCAACGTCTACTTTAAGACTGTTTCCTTCTTTGTTTAAGGTAATCCATTGTCCTTCTTCTGCTGCGTAATACGACCAGTTGTCTTGGTTAGTAGTTACAGATATACTCTTAGAAGCAGCATCTTTTGCCACAAGAATTTCGGTTTCGCTTAGTTCAAGTGTAGCTTTTTCTACTTCATTATCATCACTACACGCAGGCAAGAATAAGCCTAAGGCAAAAAGAGCCAATAGTAATTGGTAAAATTTGGTCTTCATAATATGAATTTTTTGTGTTTATAAAATAATGATTTTAGGAATAGGGATTGGTTTTCCCTATCTATTTCTATTATGGGGTGGTATTAAAAACTTTCGGCGTGATAAATGAGGTTTAGTTGGTTATTGCTTAGATGAGCCGGTGGAGGTTTAGGGGTACGCCATTCCCCTAAACACTCTAAATCCGGCATATCTTCTATTTATTTACGTAGTTTATAAGTTTTCCAGAACTGATGCGCTTGCTCTATAGACGCCACATGGCTCGGACTTGCATTCATATGGAAATAGTTCAATGCCAATACAGGCTTACCGTCCAAAATTTCAGGGAAAGCAGCTACTCTTATGACTACACATATATCTTTTTCCATATTGTAGTACATATAAGTTCCGTTTTCTTTACCTACTTCTATGAACCCTTCTGCATTGAGTAAGCCCAAGAACTCTTTTGTGAGTCTGTACTCTCCCTCTGCATTCCACATAGCAAGGTGAATGTTTTCGTAAGCATTCATATACTCGGAAACAAGACCTAATTTTGCCGGTGCATCTGTAGCAGCTTCCTTGCTCCACTCAAATACGTAAGTTTGTGCGTATTGTGCTTCTGTACTCACCTTATTTGTAAAGGTAATCCATTCTATTTCATTCTTATAATCAGGGTTTGTGGCTTTACCCTCTGCTGCTATCACATTTCCTTTCTTCAGTTCAGCCGCCTTTACTTGCTCGTATTTCCATGCATTTTTCAGCAAGAGTTCTGTACCATTGTAAGGGAATGCTGTGAAAGTAGGATATTTATCTTTCTGAATTACAATAGGAGTAAATACCACTTCGAAACGTCCTCCTTCTCCCTTGATAGCTTCTACACGAAACTCTTTCTCTGCACTTTCTCCTGTAAATCCACTCTTACTTTCTTTCAGCTCAAATCCATTTGCTCGGAGGGCGTCTTTAAACTCTGTATTATTACCCTTATCAAAGTTCCAAGCCATCATTTTAATTTGATGGATCTTATTGCTTCTCACATCTATTCTATACTCCAAGAAATGGTATATTTCCGATGGTGTAGTAAACTTGATGTTTGTGCTGTAATCTCCGTGCTGTGGTAAGGCGAACTCTATATTATAAAGAACAACCTTTCTTCTTGCTTCGTAATTGACGATATCATATGCAGTCAATTCATTACGATTAAACCAAGGAACAAGGAAAGTAAGATTTCCACCAAGCTGTGTTACGGTGATTTGGTCCATCTTTGCTCCAGACTTCACCAACAAAACTGCTGTACGGTCTGTCTTTGTTTCATTGGGAAGTACATTCAGTTCCAATACACCACGTTTCGGTTTCGCTACGAAAGAGAGCCAATCATAGTTTTCTTGTGGTTCTACGCTCCACTCTTCTCCATTGGTATCTATATCTACAGAGAATTTACCACCTTCTTTGGCTACATTCAGCTGTCCATCATTAAAACTGATATTGGCATCTGCCGCAGCTTGTTTTACCTCAAGACGTTTCTGTACGCCACCTGCATTGATCATAATGACACTGGTACGTTCCACTGCTGTAGGATTTTCTGTAGCTGCTATGAGCAAGTTATTTCCTTCTTGCGTTAGAGTAAGCCATTTTCCTGCTGTAGTTCCCTCTTCTGCGCAATAATAAGTCCATTCGGCTTGATTGGTCTGTATAGTTACGCTTTGAGAAGAGGCAGCTTTCGCAAATACCACTTGTCTTTCTGATAACTCCAGTGTAGCTTGTTCAAATCCGCTATCTTCTGTACAAGCCGGCAGAAAGAGTGCTAAAGTCAAAAGTGCAAATAAAAGTTTGTGTAGTTTGTCCATAAATTTACTGTTAAATAGTTGATATTCTGTTATAAATTAAAACCTAAACCAATAACAAAAGCACCATTCTTTTCTCCTGCCAATCCTTTCTGATAAGCAAGATCCAAATGGTAATTTCTCCACGCAAAGCCTGCACCCACAGCAAAGTGGCTCAGTTCCTTTTCTGCATAGTTATAACCAGCACGGAAAGAAAGCATTTCCTTATAAGTATACTCTGCTCCGACATTGGCTGTAAACATTTTTGCTTTTGTAGGAAGTGTATATTCTTGTGCGCCTGCAGAGAATGTTACACTGTGGTATTCCGGCAATTTAATGTTCAATTCGCCACCTCCGCCAAAGTAGAATGGCAGGAGTTTCTTATGAGATTTCTTACCATAATCTATCTTAGGTCCCATGTTTCCTGCATTGATACCTACTACCAGCTTCGCACCATCTGAAATATCTAAGTCTGTACGATAATACGCTGCTGCACCTATGGCAAAAGCTGGAGCATCTATACTACGTGCTATCTTGTCATAGATAAAAGTTGCAGTTACGGCAGCAGAGAAGTTTTCATTCAAGCGAAAGGCATAGCCGGCATCTAATGTAATACTCATAGGCGTATAGTCTTTTCCTTTCACACCATCTGCACTGAAAGTTTCAAATTTCTTTCCGCCGAAATAGCGATAGCCTACATATACCCCGTGTCTTTCCCCCAACTTATAAGCTGCAGAAGCACCGAAGAGGATATTGTTTCCAGTGGCACCACTTACTTTTTCTCCTTGGAAGAAGCGAGCTGTAGTAGATACGTTCAATTTCTTTTCTCCATACAAGAGTGAGGTGGGGTTACTATAGATGAGCATATTATTTGCTTCTCCATAATAATTACCTCCCATAGCTGTATTTCTTACATTGGTATTTACTTCAAGTATAGGCAAAGCTCTACTCTGTCCGTAGGCTGTACCTACAGACATGAGTGCTAAAGCGAGCAATAAATTTCTTGTTTTCATCGTATGCGTGAGATTAGAGTTTTATAAAAGCTTTTTTGTAGGAACCCTTATTGGTCTTTATAGTAAGGGTGTAGTTTCCCGGTGCCAATTTGCGCAAGTTCACTTTCACAGGAGTACCTTCGAAGATACCGGAAATCTTGCTATCCAATACTTTTTCTCCTAAGACAGTGTGTACTAAAAATTGTGCGCTTGTAACTTCCGGATTAAAGAGTAAATTCAAATCATCTTTAGCAGGAATAGGATAAGCAGCATATACCAAGTCTGCACTGTTTTCCACTACACGTACTTCAAATTTTGTTTGCACAGGAGTATTGATTGCATCGGAAAGAGTTACTGTGATCGTTGCCTTACCTGGTTTTTGCGCAGCTACTTTCAGCGCATTGCCTTCTATTTTGGCTGTAGCTACTCCGGAGTTGGAAGAGCTGGCAGTAAAAGTAACCTTTGCACCTTCTTGGAACTTGAAATACTGTAGCAAGTCATAATTTTTGCTACCATCATTCATACCTATCGTAGCATTCTTCATATTGGCAATGACAGAAGGAGCTTCGTACACATAAACTTCAAATGGTACCTCTATGGTAGTAGAAAGCCCCAATTCGTCTGTTGCCGTTACGGAGAGCTTGTGCATTCCCTTAGGAGCTATGGCACGCACCGTGAAAATGAGTTTATTGTCCTTTGCTACTACAGATACCCCTTTGGTTTCACCACCGACTTTATGTCTTAATACGTGTCCATCAGGATCTGAAAGTGTCAATGTAAATGTTTGTTTTTCTGTACCACTCACACGAATCAAGTCTTTGGGCATTCCTGAAATTTCCGGAGCACGGTTCTTCAGAGTCTTGAATGAATTAGTCTGAATAGTAGAAGTTGCCCCCCAACGGTCTACCGCTATCAATCCTACATAGTAAGTGGTATTCTCTTTCAGTCCTTCTATTTTCTTGGACACCATTTCTCCTGCAGGAATACCAAATCCATTCACCGGATAAGGTTGCAGAGGTTTATAGTTTGTGGCAGTAATAGCAGTTTCCGATACATACAACAGGTACTCTACAGGCATCTTGTCATCCGGATCTGCCACTGCTTTCCAAGAGACAGTCATATCTATAAATCTTGGTTCTGCTGTGATTTCTTTTACATCTTGAGGAGCTTTATTGTTGGTTGCTGTGCGATCGGAAAGAGCTTCTGCCGCATCTATATATCCACGTCCCAAAGTTCCTGCAAATTGTGGATTTTCTAAGTCGATATTGTGTGGACGTAACGCTCCCAAGAGGCGTTGTTTCAACTGATCGGCAGTAAAACCATCGCCTCCAAATTTTGAAACTACCAAGCCTGCTATACCCGATACGTGTGGACAAGCCATAGATGTACCTTGATAAGCTGCATATCCGGATACACTTGTTGTAGTAGGAACTGTGCTATATACCATACCTCCGGGGAAGTATTCATCTCCACCCGGTGCCATGATGTCTATCCATTCACCACGCTCGGTATAATATGCTTTCTTCCAGTTGGGAGCCATAGCAGAAACAGCTATTACACCTTCATAAGCTCCCGGGTAAGCCTCTACGTAGATACCATCGTTTCCTGCAGCGAAAATCACTACACCACCCTTCATAGGAGAGCCCGGTAATTGCTTTCCTTCGTTATCACAACCGGCATAGGTGATAAAATAATCTATGGCAGTTTTCAAGCTCTTAGGAATAGATGTTGGACCACCGGGATAGTCATATCCCCATGAGTTCTGAGAGATCACCGCACCATTGTCTGCACCATAGACAATCGCTTTTTCTGAGCTACCACGTCCATTTTTTCCACGGAATATTTCACAAGACATAATGCGTACACCACTTTCCGGTCTTCCATTTCCTCCTGCTACACCACAAAGTCCTTTTCCATTATTATTGCGTGCAGCTACAGTTCCTGCCACGTGTGTACCGTGAGAGTCTGCTACGATGGTAGCATTATTTCCTACGAAACTATAACCATGGATATCATCTATATACTTATTACCATCATCGTCTATACCATTATCCGGTATTTCGTTGGGATTTGTCCAAAAAGCACCGACCAAATCTTCGTGCGTAAGATCTACTCCACCATCTACAATGCAAACTATGACTTCCGGTTTACCGGTTTCTATTTCCCAAGCCTCAAAGATATTGGCATCTGCACCGGCTACAGAACGGGTTCCTGTACCGAAATTCTTATAGTGCCACTGTGATGGAAGACGTGGGTCATCGTAAGGGAAACGTGGATCTTTCTCTGTACGACTTACATTGAAAGATTCCATTTTATAAGCAGGTCTGCTTTGAGGATAGACTTGTTCTACTATGGAAAAATCATTCACAGAAGAAAGCTTTGCAAGTGCTTCTCCCAAATCTTTCTTTTCGCTGAAGTGAATCTCATACCATAAATCCAAACCGGCGGCTTTGTGTCTTTTTTCAAAACGAGGATCGGCAGGAAAAAGAGGTTCTATACGATAAGCCTCTATACTTTCCAGCGTAGCCGACATTTCTGTAGGAAGCGAACTTCTGGATAACTCTCCATCTATAGCAATACGCATACTGGAAAGAGCCGGACGTTTTACCTGAACATACGCAATTCCTGGGATACCTGTTGTTTGTGAGACTTGTGCTGTTTGTGTTCCCGTAGCATTCTCGTTCTGTGGGTCTAACTCGTAATCACGAGTACAACTACTCAAAATAGCAGCAGCTCCCAACATAGATAATAGAACTTTTCTCATACTGTTTTGTTTTTTATAGTCTTATTAGAAATAAAAACTCTTTATCGGATATTAAATTCCCAACAAAGCATTTCTTAAAATCCTTATATTCATCTTCGCAAACCTAAAGAAAATAAAATAGAATCTCAACTTTTTATGTCAGAAATTTTGAATTTTATACAAAATGAAAGTAAGAAAGGGGTATTTTAAGAAAAACACAGACCTATTACATGACATTTTAATAGCAACCAATTCTCTATTTTAGATGGTGCTATAAATAATTAACAAACGAATAAGAAAAATTATGTAGTGCAATGGCTACATATAGAAACATAGAGCTGTACACAAGCATCTACGCACATAAAAAACTCCCGCCACAAAACTGTGCAGGAGCGATGGAAAGTGGGCGTTGACGGATTCGAACCGCCGACCCTCTGCTTGTAAGGCAGATGCTCTAAACCAGCTGAGCTAAACGCCCGATAAAACTTAAGTTATTCTTTCTTATGTGGGCGTTGACGGATTCGAACCGCCGACCCTCTGCTTGTAAGGCAGATGCTCTAAACCAGCTGAGCTAAACGCCCGAAAGTTTTATCGGAACAATAAAAGTAAGTAAGGTGGGCGTTGACGGATTCGAACCGCCGACCCTCTGCTTGTAAGGCAGATGCTCTAAACCAGCTGAGCTAAACGCCCATACTTGTCTCTTATTGCGTGTGCAAAGGTAGTGCTTATTTTG
>JALEQJ010000066.1 GCA_022764505.1 Phocaeicola sp.
TACATGGAATTGGGTAAGGAGATTTCCTTATCGGAAAGGTTATGGTGTACATTCCCCTACAGACTTCTTTTTTATTACCTCTGTTATCTATGAACAAAAAGCCTACTATGCTTATCAAACCTTGAAAGGCAGACAGTACGACGAAAAGCGTAAAAGTTTATATAGAGAAAAAGTTAATAAACTTTTACTGCGTGTAGTGAATCATAGACAGCCGAAGCATATAGTGGATATAGGTCTTACTCCGGATTTACATACCGCCTATCTGCATGCAGGAAAAAAGACAGCTCCACTGTATGGTTTTTATGAATATGCGCACATAGCATCATTCTCAATAGCAGAAGAACAAGGATTACAAATGTTTCCTTACAATTCCTTTCATAAGTTTATGACAGAGACATCTGCTATGGAGTGTATTCATATTTCTCACCCTATGTATTATGCCTCTATCGTAGAGCAGTGTTTGTCTTGTGCTACCTCTCAAACCTGTATCATCATAGCTTATCCTTATGCAAATAAGGAGAAAAAAAAGTGGTGGAAGCAAGTCTTGGAGGACGAACGTGTACGAGTAAGTTACGATTTGTATGACATCGGCATATTATGTTGTGATCACAAGCGAATAAAGAAACATTATAAAGTAAATTTTTTTTGATATAAGAAGATGGCGAAAAGTTGGATATATACCCGCACAGGGGACAAAGGCACGACCTCTTTAGTCGGTGGTGTTCGTGTTTCTAAGACACATACCAGATTGGAAGCGTACGGAACTATAGATGAACTTAGTTCTCATATAGGTCTTTTGCTTACTTATATAGAAATAGAAGAAGATGTGGAATTGCTTACTTACGTACAGCATAAACTCTTTACAGTAGGAGCTTATTTGGCTACAGATACTACACAAACAGAAGTAAATATAGCCAGCGAAGTTTCCGAAGCAAGTATAGAACGCATAGAACAGCGAATAGATGAGGTAGATGCCGCACTTCCACGCCTTACTGCGTTTATTTTACCCGGAGGTAACAGAGCATCTACTGTAGCTCATGTGTGTAGAACTATTTGTAGACGAGCAGAGAGAAGAATATTGGCTATAGAGGAAACGGAGCAAGTAGAGATAGACGAAAAGGTAAAGAGATTTGTAAACCGTTTGTCCGATTACCTTTTTGTTCTTGCTAGAGAATTGAATAATTTAGATGGAAATTCTGAAATTTATTGGGATAAAACCTATGAATAAATTTGAATTATTATATTTTTGCCGCTCAATAAGTTAGAGAAAGGCTTTACACGCCATATAGGCTGTTTATTTGTAATAGCGTATATAAAATGTGGAGTCCATTAAAGTAAAACATAAAAACGGGAAAACACCATGTATTGGACATTAGAATTAGCTTCAAAGTTGGAAGATGCGCCATGGCCGGCAAGTAAGGACGAGTTGATAGATTATGCAATGCGTTCCGGTGCGCCACTTGAAGTGATAGAAAACTTGCAAGAAATAGAGGACGAGGGCGAAGTCTACGAAAGTATAGAAGATATTTGGCCTGATTATCCGAGCAAAGAAGACTTCTTTTTTAACGAAGAGGAGTATTGATATAAAAGGAGCGTGTTTGCGCTCCTTTTTTAGATTTATAAATGTAATAAAACGAGAAAAGATGAAAAGATTATTTTTATTGATGACAGCATTGGTAAGCTTGAATATAGCTTGTACCTCCTATGCGCAACAGAATAAAGGTGCAGGGGGATCTCATGTAAAGTCTTTGACCAAGGAAGCCTTTATCAAAGAGGTGTTTGATTTTGAAAATAATACCGACTGGAAATTTATAGGAGAAAAGCCTGCCATTATAGATTTTTATGCTACTTGGTGTGGACCTTGTAAACAAATAGCTCCCCGTTTGGAGACTATCGCTCAAGAATACGAGGGAAAAATCAATGTGTACAAGATAGATGTGGATAAAGAACCGGCATTGGCAAAGGCTTTCGGGATACGTAGCATTCCTACACTGCTATTTATACCTATGAAAGAGATTCCACAAATAGCTCAAGGAGCATTGTCTATGGAAGATCTGAAAAATGCTGTAGACAATTTTATGTTGAAGAAGTAATTTTATTCCTATCCATAATAGAGGGTGCGTCCGGCATAAAGTGTGTAGGCGCACCTTCTTTTTTATATCTTAAGTATGTATAGACGCCTTGTTATATGGTTGTGTTTGCTGTTTCCCCTTGCAGGAAATGCCCAACCTCTCTCTTCTACTGAACAGAGAATGGAAAAACTGGGGTTAGTAGATATATCTACCATAATTCCGGATATTCATATCAGCCTTATGTATACTCGTCCGGATAATTTTGTGGGAAAAGTCTTGTATAAGGATTTGCATCGTGCTTATCTACTTCCCGAAACAGCAAAGGCACTCCAAAAAGCACAACAATATCTGAAAGAAACCCACCCTCATCTATCTATTATAGTTTATGATGCTACGAGACCTCTGTCTGTGCAACGTACCATGTGGAATGCGGTGAAAGGAACTCATAAGGCGAAGTATGTATCCAATCCTGCCAATGGTGGAGGGTTACATAACTATGGTTTGGCTGTAGATGTAACTCTTTGTGATGAACAAGGAGATACCTTGCATATGGGTACTATTGTGGATCATTTGGGAAAAGAAGCACATATAGACGATGAAGTAGAGCGTTATAAACAAGGTAAACTCAGTAAAGTCGCCTTTGAGAATAGAAAATTACTACGTTCTGTTATGGTAAAAGCAGGTTTTAAGCCATTGAAAACTGAATGGTGGCACTTTAATTTTAAGACACGTGCAGAAGCAAAACAATCTTATCGCCTCATTCCTTAATTTGAGTTTTATGAATACAGCTACGAAAGCATTTGTACAGCTGCACAAGAAAGAAGATCTCCGTACATTGGCATTGAAAACACCACCTGCGGGAGTAGACCTGAAACAAGCCTTGACACAGATACAAGGCTATCAGATAGCTGTAAAAAAAATGCCTACTTGGGCAGAGATGGACGGATTGCTCTATCCCAAGCATTTGTCTTTGGAGCAATGTTCATCGGAACATACAGCCCTTTATAAGCGTAGTCTGATGTCTGGAGATACCTTTGTAGATTTGACAGGGGGAATGGGAGTAGACTTTTCTACTATTTCTTCTCGTTTTCTTTCTGCCGTTTATGTAGAGCAGCAAGAAGAACTGTGCCGTTTGGCAACGCATAATTTTCCTTTGCTTTGTCCTTCTCATTCATCTATAAAAATAGTGCATACCAATGGGCTGGACTATTTAGAAAAAATGTCCCTGGTAGATGCTATTTTGATAGATCCAGCTCGTAGAGATGGGGGAGGAGGCAAAGTTTTTGCTATATCAGATTGCGAACCCAATGTAATGGCTATAGAAGATCAACTGATAGAAAAAGGGAAACAAGTATTTATCAAATTATCTCCTATGTTGGATATCAGTACGATCTTGCGGAGTTTCCGGCATATAGCAGAAATACACGTTCTCTCCGTAAAAAATGAATGTAAGGAGGTACTTGCTGTTCTTAAGAAAGAGAAAACTACGGATATGGCGCATACTACAATTAAGTGTGTGGACTTAGATACGGTGTTTGAAGTAGAGGAGTTTAGTTTCTCATTTGCCGAAGAAGAAAATGCTTCTTTGGATCCGGCTATGAAACTCGGGAACTACCTCTATGAGCCTTGTGTATCTATTCTTAAAGCCGGTGCTTATAAGCTCTTGACCAGATTCTATGATGTGAAAAAGCTACATCAGCATTCTCATCTATATACTTCATCTGATCCCCAAAGATTTCCCGGACGAGTTTTCCGTATCATTACAGTGCAACCTTATAATAAAGACGGTGTAAAACGCATAGCAGAGCAATATCCCAAAGCCAATTTGAGTAGTAGAAACTTCCCACTGAAAGCAGAAGAGCTCAAGAAGAAATTGAAAATAAAAGATGGGGGAGAAGTCTATATCTTTGCTACTACATTGGCTACAGGGGAAAAGGTTCTGATTGTTTGCGAAAAAGTATAGCTCTCTTAAGCAAGATGTATAATGGTCTTGTTGTTCCTGTCTATTTTTTCGGAGGAATATTCCTACACGATGTACAAAATCCATCATATAGATGGTATCATTTAATAGGATAAGCAATGTTTTTTTCTTATTCTGTCAGAAGACTGTGGAATGATTTTACGCAATTATCATTTTTTTTCTTTAATTATTGTGCTCCTTTGAAATTATCTATACATTTGCCTTGCTATAAAATTACAATAACTAATATATTTAGTCTATGGGCAAAGAAATTAAATTCAGTCTTGTATATCGAGACATGTGGCAGTCTTCAGGTAAATACCAACCAAGACTTGACCAATTGGTACGAATTGCACCAGTGATTGTTGAAATGGGCTGTTTCGCACGTGTAGAAACCAACGGTGGCGCATTTGAACAAGTAAACCTTCTTTACGGTGAAAACCCCAATAAAGCAGTTCGTGCTTTTACAAAGTTCTTTAAGGAAGCAGGTATTCAGACACATATGTTGGACCGTGGATTGAATGCTTTGCGTATGAATCCGGTTCCTTCGGACGTTCGTCGTCTTATGTACAAGGTTAAACATGCGCAAGGTGTAGACATCACACGTATTTTCTGTGGTTTGAATGACAAACGCAATATTATACCTTCTATTAAATATGCTTTGGAAGGTGGTATGATACCACAAGCTACACTTTGTATCACTTTCTCTCCGGTACACACTGTAGAATACTATTCAAATCTTGCAGATGAGTTGATCGCAGCAGGTGCACCGGAAATCTGCTTGAAAGATATGGCAGGTATCGGTCGTCCGGCTATGCTGGGTAGACTGGTGAAGTCTATCAAAGAAAAGCACCCGGAAGTAATCGTACAATATCACGGACACAGTGGTCCCGGTCTTTCTATGGCTTCTATCTTGGAAGTATGTAAGAATGGTGCAGATATCATAGACGTAGCTATGGAACCATTGTCTTGGGGTAAAGTACACCCGGACGTAATTTCTGTACAAGCTATGTTGAAAGATGCAGGTTTCCAAGTTCCGGAAATCAATATGAATGCTTATATGAAGGCGCGTGCTTTGACTCAAGAATTTATAGATGACTTCTTGGGTTACTTCATTGATTCTACTAATAAGCATATGTCTTCACTTCTCTTGAAGTGTGGTCTTCCCGGTGGTATGATGGGTTCTATGATGGCAGACCTTAAAGGGGTACACTCCGGTATCAATATGATCCTGAAGAGCAAAGGAGAAGCAGAACTTTCATTAGATGATCTCTTGGTGGAACTCTTTGACGAAGTAGAATATGTATGGCCAAGATTGGGTTATCCTCCTTTGGTAACTCCATTCAGCCAATATGTGAAGAATGTAGCTTTGATGAACGTGTTGTCTAAGGCACAAGGAGAACCACGATTCAGTAAGATGGATCAAAATACTTGGAATATGATTCTCGGTAAGAGTGGTAAACTCCCTGGAGAATTGGCTCCGGAAATCATTGAATTGGCAAAAGAAAAAGGATTTGAATTTACTACAGAAGACCCACAAGCATATTATCCAGATGCATTGGAAGAATATCGCAAGGAAATGAGAGAAAATGGTTGGGACTTCGGAGAAGATAATGAAGAATTGTTCGAATTGGCAATGCACGATCGTCAATATAGAGACTATAAGAGCGGTGTGGCTAAAGAACGTTTCTATGCAGAAGTACAACGTGCAAAAGATGAAGCATTGGCAAAACAAGGCTTTACTCCGGAAGACGTATTGAAATTGAAACGTGCAAAAGCAGAACCTATCATAGCTACAGAAAAGGGTCGCGTTATCTGGGAAATAGATGTAGTAAGTACATCTCAAGCACCGGAAGTAGGTCGCAAGTACGAAGCTGATGAATTCTTCTGCTATATCACTACTCCTTGGAATACGCACGACAAAGTATTTATTCCTTTCTCCGGAAAAATAACAGAAGTTTTGGCAAAACAAGGCGATGTAGTAAACAAAGGCGATGTATTGGCATATATAGAAAGACCAACAGAAGACTAATCATTGCTATATAAACATAGAAGAGACCAGCACATAGTCGTTGGTCTCTTTTTCTTTATATTTGGAGTATGGAAAAGAAAAGAGCTACAGATTATTTTCATAATGAGGAAAACCACTGGAACTGCGCACAAGCCGTGGAAAAACAATTTCAGACACATACAGGTTTGACAGATGAAGAAATAGAATCACGATTCCGTTGTAAAGGAGGAGGGCGTGCAGAAGAAGGCGTTTGTGGAGCCTTGTATGCAGCTCAACGTATTCTCAGAGAAAACAAAGGAGAGGAACTGACTGCTTTACTGACAGAGAATTTTTCTCAATGCTTGGGAGGAACTACCTGCCAAGCCCTGAAGGGGGAACTGCGTATACCTTGTATCTCTTCTGTAGATACTGCGGCTACACTTTTAGAAAAATACTTAGAGGAAGCTTGATTTTAGACCGAAAAAAAATAGAATTGCACTACCTTTGTAGAGTATAAAAATAAACTCGGATGAATTTAGATCTCCTTGCTATCATAGGCCCTACAGCTTCGGGTAAAACTAATCTTGCTACTGCTCTTGCTGCGCGTTTAGATGCAGAGATATTGAGTGGAGATAGTAGGCAAGTATATCGTGGTATGGACTTAGGAACAGGAAAAGATTTGTCCGATTATCAAGTCGGAGATAAGCCTATCCCTTATCATCTCATAGATATAGTGGAAGCAGGTACTCGTTATGACTTACACCAATACCAAAAAGATTTTTTGCAGGCATACGAGGCTATAAAACAACGGCATAAATTGCCAATTCTCTGCGGTGGAACAGGATTATATGTTGAAGCTGTACTCAAGGCATATAAACTACTTACTGTACCCCAAAATCCTGTCTTGAGAAAGGAGTTGGACGGGAAAAGCTTAGAGGAACTTACTGCCTTGCTTGCTACGTACAAGACACTCCATAATAAAACAGATGTAGATACGGCAAAACGTGCTATTCGTGCCATAGAAATAGCTGTGTATGAACAAGCACATACATCTGAGGAAATACCTTTTCCTCGTTTGAATCATTTGCTGGTAGGTGTGTCTATAGATAGAGAAGCACGTAGAGAAAAAATTACGAAACGGCTGTATGCACGCTTAGAACAAGGTATGGTAGACGAGGTAAAAGCCTTATTAGAGAACGGGATTGCACCGGAAGACCTGATTTATTATGGATTGGAATACAAATACCTGACTCTCTACGTAATAGGAAAGCTTACTTATACAGAAATGTGCAAGCAATTGGAAATAGCTATTCACCAGTTTGCAAAACGTCAGATGACTTGGTTCAGAGGTATGGAGAGAAGAGGTTTTACTATTCATTGGATAGACTCATCTTTACCTATGGAAGAAAAACTACAGCAAATAGAAGACTTAATTACTCAGTATAAAACACCTAAAACTATTTGATATGGCAGTTAATCCGGATAGATGGGGGGTTATTTATAACCCACGAGCAGGTGGGAAACGGGCACGCAAGCGTTGGACTGAAATTGTAGAATATATGGAAAGTCAGCAAGTGAAGTTTGACTATATCCAGTCCGAAGGTTTTGGCTCTGTAGAACGACTGACTCGTACCTTGGCAAACAATGGTTATCAAACTATCGTGGTGGTAGGAGGAGAAGGAGCTATCAATGATGCTGTGAATGGGATTATGAACTCAGATGTGGTGGACAAAAGTAGCATCGCCTTAGGTATTATACCCAATGGTTTGAGTAATGATTTTGCAAAGTTTTGGGAAATAGATACGGAAGATTATAAGGTGGCAGTAGATATGATCATCAAACGGCGTCTAAGAAAAATAGACGTAGGTGTTTTGAAATACCACAATGAAAACGGATTGGTAATTCGTTATTTTGTGAATGCTGTTTATTTAGGTTTGGTGGCACGCATAGTTCGTATTACCAATGGTACAAAACGTTTTTGGGGTATTCCTTTGCTTTCTTATTTATCCTCTCTGTTTTTACTGATTTGGGAAAGAAAATTATACCCGATGAAGCTGAAAATAAATAATGAAACCATTCAGAAAAAGGTAATGGCTATCGCTATAGGAAGTGCACGTGGATATGGACTTACACCGAGTGCCGTACCTTATAATGGCTGGTTAGATGTTTCAATTATTTATAGACCCGATGTAAAGGATTTAATTTCGGGCTTATGGCTACTTCATAAAGGAAGATTGTTAAACCATCGCAATGTAAAGGCTTATCGTACCAAGAAAGTTTGTATAGATGAAGCCAAACATACAGAAGTAAGCTTGGACGGTAGAATTTTACAAGAACAGTATTTCCCTATGAAACTATATGTCAATCATGAGGCACTAACACTGATTATACCATCATAATTTATGGAATATAAAATAACAGAACTCATAGGAAAAAAGAACTTCTTCTTATTAGCAGGTCCCTGTGTGATAGAAGGAGAGGAAATGGCAATGAGAATAGCGGAACATATGGTTCAGCTTACAAACAAAATGGAGATTCCTTACGTATTCAAAGGCTCCTATAGAAAAGCCAATAGATCAAGGATAGATTCTTTCACAGGTATAGGAGACGAGAAGGCTTTGCGTATATTGGAGAAAGTGAGAAATACTTTTGATATTCCTGTGGTTACAGATATACATTCGCCGGAGGAGGCAATGATGGCGGCTGCTTATGTAGATATTTTGCAAATCCCGGCTTTTCTATGTAGACAGACAGACTTATTGGTGGCAGCGGCGAAGACAGGAAAAATAGTGAATGTAAAGAAAGGGCAATTTCTTTCTGCCGATGCTATGCAGTTTGTAGCGCAGAAAATAGTGGATACAGGAAATACGCAAGTGATGCTCACAGAAAGAGGAACTACTTTTGGTTATCAAGATTTGATTGTAGATTATCGAGGCATTCCTACAATGCAACGTACTGGCTTTCCTGTAATTTTGGACGTAACCCACTCATTGCAACAACCTAACCAAACTACAGGTGTAACAGGAGGAGTGCCTGAACAAATAGAAACCATAGCTAAAGCAGGAATTGCAGTAGGGGCTGATGGACTTTTTATGGAAACGCATGAGAATCCTTCAATAGCCAAGAGCGATGGTGCAAATATGCTTCAATTAAATCTGATGGAAGGATTATTGAGAAAGTTGATTCGTGTGCGGGAAGCGATACAAGAATGATATAAAAGATAAGAATAATATGTTGACAATTAGACAAATTACAGACGATATAGAAGGCGTTATCGTAGCTTTAGAGAAAAAAAGATTTAATAATGCGAGAGAAGCCATAGCGCAGGTTTTAGCTTTGGACGAAAAGCGTAGAACACTACAAAACACGTTGGATAACAATTTGGCAGAAGTGAATGCTGCATCTAAGCTCATAGGAGCTTTTATGAAAGATGGCAAAAAAGAAGAGGCAGAACAAGCCAAAGCAAATGTGGCATCTATTAAAGAAACCAATAAAACTATCCAAGCAGAATTGGACGAAACGACTACTGCACTGACTGCGTTATTGTGTACTATTCCCAATCTTCCTTATCCGGAAGTACCAGAAGGAAAAAGTGCAGAAGACAATGTAGTAGTAAAAGAAGGAGGACAGCACCCCCAATTACCTACAGACGCTTTGGCACATTGGGACTTAGCAAAGAAGTATGATTTGATAGATTTTGATTTGGGTGTAAAAGTAACAGGAGCAGGATTTCCTATTTATAAAGGAAAAGGAGCACGTCTACAGCGTGCTTTAATCAACTTTTTCTTGGACGAAGCAAATAAGGCCGGTTATGCGGAAATTATTCCACCTACACTCATCAATGAAGATTCCGGTTATGGTACCGGACAATTACCGGACAAAGAAGGGCAGATGTATCATAGCACCATAGATAATCTGTACTTAATTCCTACGGCAGAAGTTCCTTTGACAAACATCTATCGTGATATGATATTGGAGGAAAAAAGTTTGCCCATCAAAATGTGTGGATATACACAATGTTTCCGTAGAGAAGCAGGTTCTTATGGAAAAGATGTGCGTGGATTGAATAGACTGCACGAATTTGCGAAAATAGAGATTGTACGTATAGATAAGCCCGAACATTCCAAAGCATCTCACGAGGAAATGCTGGCACACGTAGAAGGCTTATTGCAAAAATTGGAGCTTCCTTATCGTATCTTGCGTTTATGTGGTGGAGATATGAGCTTTACAGCTGCACTTTGTTATGACTTTGAAGTCTACTCAGAAGCCCAACAACGATGGTTGGAAGTAAGTTCTGTGTCCAATTTTGATACTTATCAGGCTAATCGTTTGAAGTGTCGTTATAGAAATGCAGATAAAAAGACGGAATTATGTCATACATTGAATGGTTCGGCTTTGGCATTGCCCCGAATCTTAGCTGCATTGTTGGAAAATAACCAGACATCAGAAGGTATTCGGATACCTAAAGTCTTGGTAGATTATTGTGGATTTGACTTGATAAATTAGAAAAAAGATAGAATGTAGCAGGAGATTTAATGAGGAGTTATTCATTTTATGACGAAATGTTAGTTTCTTATGGATTTAATGCTTGTTATAGATGAATTCTTCTAAAAAAAAGTATTTATTTTACACCCAAATAAAAAGAATTACAAAGTCTACAAATTTATGAAGCACGTTTTAGTGATAGGAGCTACTGGACAAATAGGTTCAGAGTTGACAATGGAGTTGCGCAAACGTTACGGTAATGAAAATATCGTAGCAGGGTATATTACAGGTGCAGAACCTAAAGGAGAATTGAAAGAATCTGGTCCCAGTGAGATCGTAGATGTTACAAACAAAGATATGATTGCCGCTGTAGTAAAGAAGTATCAGATAGATACTATTTACAACTTGGCTGCACTTCTCTCTGTTGTGGCAGAAGCAAAGCCGCAATTGGCTTGGAAGATTGGGGTAGATGGACTCTGGAATGTACTGGAAGTAGCTCGTGAATATAAGTGTGCGGTGTTTACTCCCAGTTCTATTGGCTCTTTTGGACCTACTACTCCTCATGTACAAACTCCACAAGATACTATACAACGTCCACTTACGATGTACGGTGTGTCTAAGGTTTCTACAGAAATGTTAAGCGACTATTACTATACTAAGTATGGTGTAGATACTCGTGCAGTGCGTTTCCCCGGTATTATTTCCAATGTTACACCTCCAGGAGGTGGTACAACAGACTATGCTGTAGATATATATTATTCTGCGGTAAAAGGAGAAAAGTTTGTATGCCCAATAGGAGAGGGAACACTGATGGATATGATGTATATGCCCGATGCTTTGGACGCAGCTATCAAACTGATGGAAGCCGATCCTACTAAATTGGTACATAGAAATGCTTTCAATGTAACAGCGATGAGCTTTGCTCCCGAAACCATTTATCAAGCCATCAAGAAATATGTACCGGACTTTGAAATGGTATATGAAGTAGATCCTCTGAAACAAAGTATAGCAAACAGTTGGCCGGATAGCTTGGACGATAGTTGTGCACGTTCAGAATGGGGTTGGAATCCAAAATACGATTTGGATAAGATGACCGTAGATATGCTTGAAAAACTGCGTGTAAAATTAGGTAAGTAATAATCCTGAACACAGAGATAAAAAAGCAGGTATTCTTCATAAGAGGGATACCTGCTTTTTTGTGTATTACAAAAACGGTCAATGAAAGTTGTGTATAGGCTACTTTCAATGACCGATTTATATCTATTAGGCAGATAGATAGCTGTTTCTTACTCTCTCTGCATTTATAAATAAACTACTGAAAACCAACGAAAGTAACCTGTAAAATAGATGTGTGGTTACTTCTTTGAGTACATTCGATAGTCCCTAATCCTCGAGAGAGCTTCGTTTATAAAGCATCGGGCAGGTATTCTGACTTGCTCAAGTTTATACTTCCTTCCCATTTTTTATAAAAACAGTGGATTCCGATGTATAAACCGTTTATAAAGAGCTTACAGCAGCGGGTCTGTTTAGGATTTTCACCTAATTCCCTATTATTTTCTATACATAGATATCTGCATAGAAAAACCTAATGCCTAACAAAGATAGAGAGCTAATTTAATACTACAAAGAACTTTTGTAAAAATATATTGGGATTGTATATAAAAAACTTATGTACCTGTATCTTTATGGCTTGCATCAAAAGATTGGGATTTATACAGAAAAACAGTTTATTTCACCATCAGTTTATTTTTTGAATGATAACGGTGGGGTGAGAGAAGGTAACATAAGGTGCTTATTTTATTGAGGTATTTATATCTATTCTGTATTCCGTGCCTAAGTTTATATAGACTTCTATGGAGATTTATATAAACCGTGCTTAAGTCTATATAAACCGTAGTTGTGTTTTTACTATAGTTGAGCTATAGACTGATTATTGCAGTTTCAGATATAAATTTTTGCTGCTTGAACGCTAAGATAGGATAGCTTATTTTATTGAATGAGGTGTAGAGTTTTTTGTTATAAATAGAGTGAAGTATACTTATAAAAATGGAGGTGGAGTATTCGCATTTTCTCACAATACATTATTTTTGCGTACCTAACCAATATAAGTACCCATGAAAGAAAATGAAAGAATCACAGATAGAGTGCGAAAACCCGAATGGCTGAAGGTCAAATTAGGTGGTGGAGGCACTTATACAGATACATTGCATGCAGTGGAAGGGCGTGGATTGAACACCATTTGTACCAGTGGACGTTGCCCCAATAAGGGAGAATGTTGGACAGCGGGAACGGCTACCTTAATGATTGGTGGAGATACGTGTACGCGTGCTTGTCGTTTTTGTAACACGAAGAGTCATAGAAATCCTGCTTCATTGGATTCGGAAGAGCCACAGAGAGTAGCAGATAGTATCAAGGAAATGGGATTAAAGCACGCTGTGATTACGAGTGTGGATAGAGATGATTTACCCGACTTCGGTGCTGCGCATTGGGTCAAGACGATAGAAGCTATACAACGCACAACTCCTGAGGTTACCATAGAGGTGTTAATACCGGATTTCCAAGGACGTTTAGAGCTTGTAGATAGCATTATAGCACTTAAACCACATATTATATCGCACAATTTAGAAACTGTTCGTAGGCTTACGCCGGAGGTTCGGCACATAGCTACTTATGATACCAGTCTTGCGGTTTTGGCACATATTGCAGCTTCAGGTATTTGGACTAAGACAGGTATTATGTTGGGATTGGGAGAAACAGAAACCGAAGTTCTAGAATTGATGGACGACATCAAACGGATAGGGGTCGCTGTTTTGACTATAGGTCAGTATTTGCAACCTACGAGAAAGCATCTTCCTGTGAAAGAATATATTCACCCTAAACAATTCAATAAGCTCAAAGAAATAGGTTTAGAAAAGGGAATAGCACATATAGAAAGTGGTCCGCTGGTTCGCTCCAGTTATCATGCAGAAAGGCATAAATAGAATACTATTTCTTCTTTGATAGATTTATAATTCGCTGGTTACTACTACCTCTGAATTTCAGTAATGGAGAGTACAGTTCTTGCTCAAATCTCCCATCTACTAAAGTATCTATATAGCAAAGAGCCGGTTTACGTAGAGGATCTGCTTCCAATTCTTCTAAAGTATATCCTGTATAGCACCAAATATTTAATCCTGTTTCTGTTTTCAATCTTTGTAGAAGAGATAATAATGCTTTCGGGTGGTAGAACGGATCTCCTCCCGAAAGCGTTATTCCATCTAATAATGGATTGTTCTTTATTTCTGTTATGATTTCCTCTATACGTTTTTCTGTAAGTGGAGATCCTGCTGTAGGAGACCAACTTTCCGGATTATGACAACCGCAACAATGGTGTTTACAGCCAGCCAAATAAATGGAGTATCGGATACCATCTCCGTCCAATATAGTTTCTGAATATGTGCAGAGGATATTCATACGAGAAATTAGCAGTGCTTTACTCTGTCTTTTTCTTCTGCTCGTTTGGCTGAATTCCAAGAAGAAAGATCACCGGTAAGATAACCTGTAATTCTTCTCATTCTGAGTATGTTCTCGCTACCACAGATAGGACACTTATCGTAAATCATACCTTTGTAGCCACATTCATTACAAGTGTCTATTGGGTGATTGATAGAGCCATATCCTATTCCTTCCTCGTACATAGCTTTTACTATTTTGGCTATTGCTCGGATATTTTTTTGTGCCTCTCCGTCCAGTTCTACATAGGTAATATGTCCACCACCGGTAATGGCATGGAATGGAGCTTCTTTTTTTATCTTTTCGATGATGGAAATCTTCTCTTTTACATCTATGTGGAAAGAATTGACATAATAATCTCTATCGGTTACGCCTTCTATCATACCGTATTTTCTTTTATCCATTTTTGTAAAACGACCTGATAAACCTTCGGCAGGTGTAGCCAGTACAGAGTAATTGAGCTGGTATTTTTCTTTATACTCTTTGGCTACTTTATTAAGCATTAAGACAGCTTCGTATAATGTATCCCATGCAGCACTGTCTTGGGCATGTCCTTTTCCGTATAATGCCATCATGGCATTGTGCCCTCCTATAAATCCTATACCTAAAGTACCACTTCTGATAACATCTCCTACTGTATCGTTGGGGGTAAGTTTTCCACCACCTTTCCACACATCATTGCCCATCATAAATGGAAATTGACGTGCCAATGCTGTACGTTGGTATAAATATCTCTCATGTAGTTGATCGGCTACCAGTCTCGCCATAGATTCCACGGATTGTAGGAAAATCTTCTTGGCTTCTTGAGTTACAGCAGCAGGGTGATGAGTATCTTCCATCAAGTTTTCTGCTTTTATGCGTGCTTCTATGGCTAAGCGTGGAAAATTGATGGTGGTAAAAGATAAATTACCGCGTCCAATAGAGGTTTTTTCTCCCGCAACATTATCAAAAACTCTTGTACGGCAACCCATAGTGGCGGGCTCATACATATAGCGTTTAGGATCATTGATGTCCCATTTTTCATGCTGATTATAGGGGGCATCTAAGAACATGAAATTGGGGAATAGAGCCTTGGCTGTCGTATGGCAAGAACGTAAGAATAAATCAAAGTTCGGTGCTTCGTAGTCTGTTCTTGTAATAGCTTCCTCCAGATTTTGCATATCCATAGCTTTGGAAAAATCTTTTTCGGAGAAAGAAACCCCATTTTTAATTTTGAATATCTGTATAGGGAATACAGGAACTTCTCCTTTTGTACCTAAGCCTTCTATGGTAGCTTGTAGTAATTCTTCTACTACCATTCTACCTTCCGGTGAAGTATCTGTACCATAATTTATGGAACTGAATACCACTTGGTTTCCTCCTCGTGAGTGCATTGTATTAAGGTTGTGTATAAACCCTTCCATAGCTTGATGCGTATCCTTTTTGGTCTGTAGGTAGGCACGTTTTCCTATGAGTGATAGCTCTTCTGTAGATACGGTGTATTGTAATGTAGAGAGGCTTGTTTGTATCCTTTGGAGAGAAGCTTCATTACTCTTTATGGAAGAAATAGAAGAGTTTATGATTTCCTTGATTTTGAGTTCGTCTATTTCTTCGCTTTCTTTTTTCTCTGTCATAAGTAAATGGAAAGACAGGAATTGGGCAAAATGCTTTTTGTAGGATTTGAGTACGCCTTTTGCCATAAAGAAATCAAAGGCAGGTATGGACTGTCCACCATGCTGTTCATTCTGATTGGTCTGAAAAATAATGGTAGCCAGTGTAGCATAGCTTTGGATATTTTGAGGAGTACGGATACTACCATTTTTAGTATGAAATCCTCTTTCAAAGAGATCATCTAAATCATATTGTAGACACGTGGTAGTCTTGGTAGGGTAGTAGTCCAAGTCGTGAATATGAATATCTCCCATTCTGTGTGCTTCTGCATATTTCTTTGGGAGAAGGTATTTATAGGTGTAATCTTTGGTAACTTCTGATGCAAAAGTCATCATTTGTCCGGCAGGAGTATGACTACTCATGTTGGCATTGCTCAGATTGACATCATTCTTGTCTATCGCTACAATTCCGTCCATGATTTGCTTCATTTGTGTCTTTTTGTCTCTCTCTATATTGCGCCATTCTCTATATATAATGTACTTCTTTGCTACTTCAGGGTGGACTTTCATCAATTCTTTTTCCACTAAATCCTGAATTTCTTCTACGCTGATAGAGGGGGTGGTGAATTGCTGAATAACTTTCATCGTAATATCTGCAATGAGAGTGTCTTCGTCTTGAATACCTGTGGCATGGAAAGCTTTGGCAATAGCATTTTTGATTTTACTGATAGAAAAATCTTCTTTCTTACCATCTCGCTTGATAATACTTAGTTCTGCGTAGTTCATGATGCTATGAGTTTTGATGAATGATGCTTGAGAGTTTACATCGTTCTATATTTATAATAAAGATATTTCGTCTTAATTGTTACTGCAAAGGTAAGTCTATTTTGATAGGTTGTACTTGAAAAGTAAAACAAAATTTGCAGTATCTGTTGTTTTTAT
>JALEQJ010000005.1 GCA_022764505.1 Phocaeicola sp.
ACGGCTGTCTTCTTCGGCATTGAATGCACCATTCAGTGAGAGATAGATAGTTTTTCCCTCTGTAGGATTTTGGGGAGTCTTTTCCTGTTCTTCGGGTGTATCTTTGCTGCACGCAGATAACCCTAAGAGCATAGCGAAAGCATACGCTCCCAATTTGTAAAAATTCTTCATTTATTTTTGTTTAAAGATAGTTTGTGTGCTGTGTGAGAATAGAAGTTTTCTATTTTGTTTTTGTTTTATATAGATGGTTCTGTTTTGTGATATTTAGAAAAATATGTCCGACAAAAGTAGATATTTATTGCAGATTACTATCACTTTGTGTTTCGTGGTTAATTAAGTTTTTTTTTTTTTGTGTTTTGTTTGCGGTTTGCAGATTGTTTGTAAAGTCATGACTTTCGTTGTGATACAGATTTTGAGGCAGGAAATATGTGTATATGATATGGCATTCGTTCCATTGTTATTGATATATGCGTTTACCCATAATAGAGTAGATTTCCGTCTTTCTTTATCTTAACGTTTTGTGATTACCGCATACAGTACGGGCTCTTTATGGTTTTATTCATGAGAATTACCTTTGAAAGAGACAGCAAGAATACGTCATGTGGGAAAAATGGAATATAAAACTGTTCTTTTTTGCTTATTCTGTGTGCCTAAGGGAAGAGTACAGGACAACGAATAGCTTTTTTCTCTACCTTTGCCTGCTGTAAAATAGACCATATAAATATGAAAACCAAGTATGTAGTGTTACTACTGAGTACACTTTTTTTATTAGCAAGTTGTGGTGGAAAGAAAGAAAAGGAAGAACCACCACGGAGCGTAAAAATTTATGAAGTGAAAGCGGCTTCCGGAGGTATGAGCATTTCTTTCCCGGGAAAAGTGAAAGCACAAGGAGAAGCGCAACTATCCTTTCGTATAGCAGGACCTATCCATAAAATATATGCTAAAGCAGGCAAGAAAGTAAGAAAAGGAGAAGTGCTGGCTGTAATGGATCAGCGTGATTATAATACCCAGTTGGCAGCTACCGAAGCAGAATACCAAAGTGTGAAAGCACAGGCAGAGAGAATCATTCGTCTATATGAACAACAGAGTGTTTCTACAAATGATTACGACAAGGCTGTAGGTGCACTGAAACAAATAAATCAGAAACTGATAGCCCATAAAAATGCAGTAGGAGATACCCGTTTGATCGCACCTTACGATGGATATATCCAGGAACCTCTGCGCAAAGAAGGAGAAACGGTAGGAGCCGGTATGCCTGTCTTGAGCTTTTACTCGGACGCTACACCCGAAGTGGAAATAAATATCGCAGCTACAGACTATCTGAAACGAGATACTTACCAGAGCTATTCTTGTACCATAGATGCCTATCCGGGTGTCATCTTTCCTTTGGAATTGGTATCTATAGATCCTATTGCCAATCTAAATCAACTCTACACTATGCGTTTACGATTTGTTCCTGTAGAAGGGCAAACTATGCCTACCATAGGTATGAGTACTATGGTAAAAATAAATCTGAAAGATAGCGGACAGAGAGGAACCAATGTACCATTTTCTGCTATTTGGGAAAAAGGAGAAAAGAGCTATGTATGGGTGGTGAAAAGTGGAGATACCGCTTATGTAGAAGCACACGAAGTACAGGTAACGGAAGTCTCTCGCACAGGAATGGCTGTTTGTCAAGGTATAGAAGAAAATGTAAGCATAGTAACAGCAGGCGTATATGTACTGAAAGAGGGGCAGAAAGTAAAACCTATTGCCCCCACATCTAAAACCAATGTAGGAGGATTGTTATGATAAATTGGGGCGTATGGGCATTGAAGAATAAACGTTTGGTTTACTTCCTTCTGCTGATGCTCACCTTAGGGGGAGTAACGGCTTATATGAGTATGAGTAAACTGGAAGACCCGGAAATAAAAGTAAAACAGGCGGCTATTGTTACTACTTATCCCGGAGCTTCTTCTCACGAAGTGGAACTGGAAGTAACGGATAAATTGGAAAAAAGTATCCGTTCATTGGCTGCTGTGAAGACAGTGAAAAGCAGTTCTATGGCAGATGTCTCTGTTATTACGGTAGAACTCTCCGAACTTCTCTCCAATAAAGAAGTAGATCAAGCATTTGACTTGCTGAGAAGAAAGGTATACGATGTCCAAGGGGCATTGCCTACAGGTGCGCAGGAATCTGTGATTTTAGATGGTATGGGAGATGTGTTCGGACTATTCTATGCCTTTCAATACGAGGGATATTCCAATGAAGAAGCTGTGCAGTACGCAGAGCTTATACAACGAGAAGTAAAAGGCATAAAAGGAGTTTCTCAAGTAGTCATCTATGGTAAGCAGGCACAAACAATCAATATAGACCTGAATGAGGAAAAGTTGGCAAACTTGGGTATTATGCCAATGCAAGTCCTTCAGCTGATACAAGGACAAAATGCTATCATATACTCCGGCTACTATGATGTGGGAGGACAGCGTATGCGGGTCTCTGTAAGTAACCGATATAAAACGGTAGAAGATATTTCCGATCTTATCATTCAAGGTACGCAAGGCGACCAAATACGCTTAGGAGATATAGCACATATCAGTGAGGGATATGCTAATCCGCAACGTTCCGGTATGAGGTTTGATGGTAAACAAGCATTGGGGATAGCCATATCTGCCAATTCCGGAACAGATATTACCAAAGTAGGAAAAGCTGTAGAAGAACTCATACAGCGCATAGAGATAGAAAGACTTCCTGCCGGTATGAAGATGCACAAAGTGTTTTTCCAATCGGACAGAGTAAAAGACTCTTTGAATAGCTTTATCATTAACTTGATAGAATCCGTACTGATTGTGGTCTTTATCCTCATTTTCTTTATGGGGTGGAGAAGTGGTGTCATTTTGGGTATAGGTCTTTTTGTTACGGTGATGGGATCTATCTTGCTCCTCAATACATTCAATGGTACTTTACAGCGTGTTTCTCTTATGGCATTTATTCTGGCTATGGGTATGCTGGTAGACAATGCTATTGTGGTTTTAGATGGCATACAGATAAATTTGGAAAAAGGAATGGAACGTAGCCGAGCATTGACAGAACCCGGTATGCAAACTGCTATGCCACTCTTAGGCGCTACACTTATAGCCATACTTTCATTCTTGCCTATATTTCTCTCTCCGGATACAGCCGGTATTTATGTACGAGATTTGTTTATCGTCTTGGCTGTTTCACTTATGTTGAGCTGGATATTAGCCTTGGTGATGAATCCTATCTTGGCAGATAAGATGATGCACCCCAAGAAACTTAAATCCGAAGGCGAAGCATATACCGGACGTTTCTACGATACTTTGGAAAGAGTTGTCAAGTGGGTGTTGCACCACAGATGGGTAAGTGTGGGCTCCGTAGCCATTGTAGTACTTATTAGTCTTTGGGGTTATCGTTTATTGCCACAAGGTTTTTTCCCTGATATGGACTATAACCAGCTATATATAGAATACAAGCTTCCCGAAGGATATACCACCCAGCGAGTAGATCATGACCTGAAAGAAATAGAGGATTATCTGAGAGGAAGAAAGGAAATAGATCACGTAACCACAGCCATAGGAGGAACACCTGCCCGTTATAATCTGGTGCGTAGCATTACAGGTTCTTCTCTTTCTTACGGAGAACTGATAGTGGATTTTTATACGCCCAAAGATGCAGTAGAAAACTTGGACGAGATACAAGCTTATCTCACGGAACGCTATCCAGATGCACAAGTACGTGTGAAACGTTATAATCTTATGTATAAGGAGTATCCTATAGAATTGGAATTTAGAGGTCCGGATCCGGCTGTGCTGAGAAATCTTGCAGAACAAGCAGTAGACATTATACAGAAAGATCCTAAAACGCTGATGGTGCGTAGTAACTGGTTTCCACGTGTTCCGGCATTACAAATAGACTACAATCAACCGAAAGCCTTGCGAGCAGGTCTTAGTAGGCGCGATATAGGATTGTCTTTACTTACGGCTACGTATGGCTTGCCTATGGGAACTTTCTACGATGGCGCAGAACCAAAGACCATCACTATCCGTACGGTAAATCAAGAAGGACAACCTTTAGATGCTTTGGACAATGCTGCTATCTTCAGTATGCTTCCTTCTATCAATAAACTTGATAGAAAAACATTGGAGGGACTTCTTACCGGTGCTGTTACGAAAGAAGACATCATATCCTCTCTGTTACAGAGCAAACCGCTCAGCAGTGTAACAGATGGTGTACAGTTAATTTGGGAAGAGCCTATTATTATGCGTACAGATGGAGAGCGTTCTATCAAAGCACAATGTGTGCCTATTACGGGAGTGAGCAATGAAACATTACGCTCCAGTATAGCTCCGGCTTTAGAAAATATCGCTCTGCCGGAAGGTTACTCTATGAAATGGGAGGGAGAGTACGGTGCCAGCGAAGAGGCTACTACCTACCTGTTTATGTACTATCCTGTAGCCATTATCCTGATGATAGGTATTCTGATTATGCTCTTTGGCGACTATAAGAAGCCTATCGTGATTATACTTTGCTTGCCTACATTGGCTATTGGTGTAGTGTGGGGTATGTACATATCCGGAAAGACCTTTAGCTTTACGGCAATAGTGGCAGTACTGGGACTTATAGGTATGATGATAAAGAATATCATTGTATTACTAGACGAAGTTACTTTACTGACCTCCCAAGGCATAGACGAATATCATGCTTTGGTAAGCAGTGCCAAAAGTCGTGTTCGTCCTGTGATGCTGGCTTCCGCTACTACCATTTTGGGTATGCTGCCCTTGCTTACAGATGCTCTCTTCGGACCTACAGCTGTGGTGATTATGGCTGGATTGATAGTGGCAACTGTGATGACTATTATTTTTGCTCCTTTGGTATACGCATTGCTTTACAAAGTTCGTATCCCGGAAGAAAACTAAATACATAAGAAACGATGAAGAAATATCTCTTAGCGATATTATGGGGGATTTGCTTATTGCCCATAAATGCGATAGGACAAACTCTGTCTATGTCTATAGAAGAGGCTAAACAACGTGCTTTGGCTGCACATCAGAAAATGAAAATGGCAGAAGAGAGAATAAATGTGGCACACTATACACAAAAGGCTCTGAAAACCAATTCTCTTCCGAAAGTAGCGGCTACAGGTATTGCATATTATGCCACCCACAATAAGAAACAGACTTGGGACTTGGGAAAGATTTCTTTACCCTCTTCTGCTTTGGAAAAAATGCAAGGTCTTGCACAGCAATTTCCACAGATAGTACCACTCTTGGAACACTTCTCGGGTGGAATAAGCATACCTCCTTTTCAGTACCAATTGAAAACAGGTAATACTTATTTTGCCTCTGTTTTCTTGGAACAACCTATTTATACCGGTGGGAAAATTACAGCAGGAAATAAGATGGGAGAGATAGGAGAGCGTATGGCAAAACAAAGCTTTCGGCTTTCTCAAGAAGAGGTGTGCTTGGAGGTAGAAGAGGCTTATTGGAAACTGGTGGAAGTACGAGAACTGCAAGCTACTGCTATGGCTTATACGAAGACGATAGATGAATTGCACAGAGTGGTAAACAATGCGGTGAATGAAGGTTTACGCACCAAGGCAGATGTGCTTCGTGTAGAGGTAGAGCAAAGTAAAGCCAATTTGCAATTAGAGCGTGTGAAGCATGGAGTACAGCTTGCTACGATGAATCTTTGTAGGGTTACAGGCTTGCCACAAGATACGGAGCTACTGCCTACTTCTGTAGTAGAAGATAAGATACAGCCTGTTCCTACGGTGGAAGGAGATCTTAGTGCCAGACCGGAATTGGCACTCTTGGAAGAGAAAGTAGCTATGAAACGAGCAGAAGAAAAGATGAAACGTAGTGATTTCTTACCGCAAATAGGTATCCGAGCCGGCTACAACTATGTACGTGGACTGAGAATCAATGATAAACTACTGCTCAATGAAGGTACCCCTTCTGTGATGGTTTCTGTACAAGTCCCTATTTTCAACTGGGGAGAGGGAAAGAACAAGGTGCGTGCAGCACAGAGTGAAGTGAAGATTGCTTTGGCAGAAAAACAAGAAGCAGAAGAAAAGATGAGACTGGAACAACAGCAAGCTTATCATTATTGCATAGAGCAACAGTTGGCTGTAGAGCTTACACGTAAAAATGTTTTGCAAGCAGAAGAACTTAATAGGCAAGTAAGGAATAGACACGAAGCAGGACTGGACACTACTGCCGATTTGCTGGAGGTAGAAGCTCTCCTTACCAAAGCAAAATCGGATTACATCACAGCAAAATCTGAATATAGAATAGCTCAAACAAAGCTGAAGAAAGCTTTAGGGGAATTATAATCATTGTTTTCTGATAGAAAGAAGATGGTCTTTACTTTCCATTTTTTATTTCATATCGCAGTTTATGTATTTCATGCTATGGTTTATATAAATCTCTATGGAAGTTTACAAAAACTTCGGTACAGAATAAAACACTAAAGCTGATGGTGCGAAAAAGAAATAGGCTTTGGCATTTTTTTGCCAAAGCCTATTTGGTTGAAAAAAAGCTTATATTGAAGTGCAAAAAGAATTATTCCGGGACATAGATAATTTCTCCATTTTCCAATTCGTAAGCAATGCCTACTTTTTTCCCACGCTGTCCATCTTTAGAAGTTTGATTTTCCGATGGCGTATAGCGATTTATTTTGTTGCCTTCTTTTGTGATAATTTCCATATTCTCTTTACCGGGGTTTTTCACCATTGTGAAATCCTCTTTGCTTAAGATTTCTGTCATATCATACCGAGTTACGAGTGCCACCATGAGTGCTACGGCAAATACCATAGCTACGTCAAAGAGATTTCCTACTACACTCATAGGGTCATTATCTTCACCTTTGTTCAGCAGTCTACGTTTCATTTTTCTTCTTGGTTTTCTTTCAATAATTCAGCTATAAACTCCAAGTTGGTCAAGTCCTGTAAATACCAGCGTTGTTTGGCTTGTAGAGTGATAAACCCGATAGCTGCGGAAAACAATCCTATTACGGTGGTAGAGAATGCTACTTGCATATTGTATGCCATAGAAGCTATATCTCCTGTGGATAACCCTACCAATGCGGGTCCCATAGGGATAAGTGTACCCATCAATCCGAGCATTGGTCCCATTTTGATTAGAGTTTTTGATATGGAAATCTCCTTGTCCGATGCTATTTCATAATCGGAGAGTAAACGCTGGCGCATGGCTAAGCTATCTGTCGTCAAGAGACGATTGATGTATATCACAGCCAAAGAGGGATTTTTCTTGGGGAGTACTTCTGCAAGATTTCTTACATTATCCTTGTTAAGCAGATCCAGTTCTTTGCTGATGAGTGAGGAGGTACGTCTCATCATCATGTATTGACCGAAGAAACTTCCTATGAGCAAGAGTGCTCTGAAGAAGAAGAAAATAAGTAAAACCACAACAGGAACGAGAAGCCCGGTTGAAATCCAGTAAAGAATATCCGTAATGAAATTCATAATCTTATTGTTTTTTAATGATACGTTTTAATCTAAATTTATATTCAATGATGCCACCTATTAACCCCAATATAGCTAAAGCCACAATACCCAGTAATGCACTCCAATTTATATAACTTGTACCGCTTACTGCTGTTCGTCCGTTTACAGTGGCTACTACTCCCAATATGGCTATGAGAGCATTGGAAAGGAAAAGAATTTCAAGACGTAATTCTTTTTCCGGTAGAATCCATTTGATGCCCCATGTACCAAGTGGAATAAGGATAAATATGATAGCAGATAGAGACCAAGCAATCAGTGGGAATGAAACTCCGGGTAATGAAAATATACTCACTACCAGCAAGGCAAACAGCACGGGGAAAATGAGTGTTCCGGGAAACCAGCGTAAAATACGATATCCCCATACCATGTAAGGTTTTATTTTTCCTGATGTCTGTATTTGTGTGGCAATGACGCAGAATGCCATTTGTATCGCAACTTCAAGGGTGAGTAGCACAGATAAATCCAACATAAGCGCAGAGTCTGCCAGCCAATGAGATATTTGACTTTTGGATTGTTCTATGGCATACTTCCACATGAATCCTGTAAATAAAGCGCATATCGCAGCAGATAGCACGATGAAATAAGTCTTGCGATAGGTCTGTTTCAAGAGATAATTGAAACAGACCAGCATCATCATTACTAAAACTACAGTCTCCATTATTTCTCTATATTTTTACGACGTTGGCGTATGAATAAAATCAAACCAGCCAGTACCACCACGCATACTACAGCTACGAGCATATTATTTATAAGCGTTTTGGCATTATCCGTTTCATTCATACTTTCTTGTTTCAGCACCATACCTTTATCTCCGGAAACAGATGTTTCTCTGATGTTTTGGATATTTTGCTTGTATTGTTTTGCTATTTCAGGAGATGTATTTGAGGAGATAAAGTCTCTTAACTTACTATTGTCGCAAACAAAACCCGAACATGATGGCTTATACTGATTTATGAGTTCTGTATGTAGTCGGGCTATAGCTTCTAATTTATCCTTAGATGTTTTCCACATACCTTTTCGGGCAGCTTCCATCATGATAGCACTCATTTCTTCCAATGCAGCCGGATTCTGCTTTTCAAAGAAAGTCCTTACACCCAGATTGAATTCATCTTGCACATAGACATCGTATAGTTTATCCCATAATTCATTGTCTATGACTTCCGGTTTCATAGTTTCCCAGCCGAAAATGTTTTGCATAATTTCTGCAAAACCTGCAGCAGAACTGGATTCCCCATTCATTTTTTCTTTGATGTAATGAGGATTGAAAATTGTAGTGCGACTTTCTATACCGATAGCTTCTTTCAACTCTTGCATACGCATGTTGTTATGATTGCGATAATCACTCATATATGCATCCGGTTCTTTACCTGTAACTTTGCGTATGGCAAGGTTCATTCCACCCATAAACTCGTAAACGTGGTCAAGGCTTATTGCTCCCCAAGTATTGCTTTGGCGAGGTTGTATTACGGCATCGGTATTCACAAGTGCCGCTTCCAATGCGAATTTTTGTACTTGTTCCCAAGCTTTTTCACTACCATAGAATGCTCCCATGTTTTGTAGATAAACGTCTGCTATTTCTGTGGTGTTATCCCATTTTCCACTACTTTGTACCATATCTGTAATACCTGTACCATAATTCCCGTTTACCCCACCGAATACACGATAAGTGGATACTTCTCTGGCTTGTTTGGGAGAAAGTCCTTTTTCTATCAGTGTACGTTCAGCATCGACTACACTCTGCGACACGTAATTGTCATAATTGTCATTCTTTGCTGCAGCAGCCATTTCTACTGCACGAGAAATCAAGAATAAACGAGAAGCTGCAATGTCTCTCAACTGCCCACTGGTCTGTACTACGACATCTATTCGGGGACGCTCTAACTCTTCGGAAGGTATCAGGCGAATATCTGTTACACGCCCGAAAACGTCTCGTATAGGCTCTACTCCCAGCATATATAAAATTTGTGCTATGGTAGCTCCTTCTGTTTCTACAAATTCACCACTCCATAAGGTATAACTTACTTTGCGTGGAATAGAATCATTATGACGTTTACGGTACATCTCAATAGTATTCTTAGCCAGTTCTTTTCCTCGTTCCCAAGCTAATTCACTTGGAGTAGCTTCTGCATTGATAGCATAGAGGTTACGCCCTGTAGGAATTGTGTTGGGGTTTGCTATTGGGTCTCCTCCCGGAGATGGAGTTGTATACCCGCCATTCATCGCATTGAGGAGAGACACAAATTCTATTTCGGGACTTTCTTCCAGTGCATGTTTGTAGTTTCCTACATTGGCAAGGGTACGCTCTATTTCCAAGATTACACGTGAGAATTCTTTTTCTTGTTTTGTATATTCTTTTCCACCATTAAACATGGCTTTCATTTGTGCTTGAACATCTGTTTGGGGAGCTTCCTTTTTCTTTGTCTTTTCCGGGCGTTTGCCTATTTTAGGTATCCATGAAGGGTGCTTTCCTTTCATTTCTGATGAAGACTTACCATTAGAATGTTTCATGGTGCCGGAAGCAGACATAGACATCATTTTGGACAGTAGATCGTCATATTTCACTTGTGCAGCCTCAATCTCACGTGCTTTGTCTAATTCGGCTTGTGTAATATTAGCTGTAGCACAGATAAGATGATCCGAGAAAGCGATTTTCCCTTCCAAAAGACGATTTACCAAATCTCGTGCAGGTGTCAGATAACGCTGTGTAAAAAGAGATGTATGTTTTTCCAAGTCTTTAGTAGACTTTCCACGTAACTTGTCAAGAGCCAGCCATGAATAAGCTATAGGTTCTGTAGACATGGCAAATACACTACTTCTTATGCGTTCAGAGGAATACTGTTTCCCCATGGTGTAGAGTTCACCGGTTACTTTTTCATTGGCGAGTTCCTCTGCAAAGGATTCTATTCGTGAGATTTCTTTCTCTGTGTATGGTTTATTCAAAACAGAATCTAAGCGTAGTTCTCTATGTATTCCAAGTTTAACAGTCAATTGCTTTACTTTTAGTGCGGCTTTTTCTATAGGGTTTTTCCCATCTGCATAGAGTAAGGTATTGTATTGCTGAATAGCCGTACATAATTCTTTATATATGCCACGAACATTGCTTTCCATAAATGGTGGCGTGAGATGGGATTGTAGTGTGGCATACGAACGTCTTTTGGCAATGACACCTTCTCCTACGTCTCCAATGGAATAAATATAGAGATGTGGCATACTGCCAACCAAGATATCTGACCAGTCTTTACTACTCAAAGCAACTTGCTTTCTGGGTGTAAATTCCAAACTGCCATGAGTGCCGAAATGAATCATAAGATCTGCATTGAAAGCATATTGTGCCCATAGATATGACGCAATGTAAGCATGAGGTGGGGCTGCATCTGTGCCGTGAACTATAGCAAAGTGGTCATCTCCTGCACCGGCTGCTAATTGAGGTAATAATACAACATTCCCTAATTGAACACGAGGTAATGCCAATTCTCCTTTATCTGTACTGATATAGCTTCCCGGAAACTTTCCATCAAGAGCCACTACACTATCCATCAATTCCGCACGTACGGATTTCTTTGTCCATTCTGCATAATCTTTGGCAGAGATCAGTTCCGGATTTCCGTATTTCAAGAAATCATTGTGTGCTCCTTTTGCATACGCATTATATACGGAACCTTGCTTGTTAAAAAGTGCCGCCAGTTGGGCAGGAGATTCCGGTAAGTTTTCTATGTGATAGCCTTCTTGCTTCATTCTTACCAATAAATTGTAGAGAGAGGCAGGAACCTCCATACCTGCAGCTGTCAAGGCATTCTGTCCCGGACCTTTATAGTAGTATATGGCAACACGCTTTTGGCGATTGGGTTTGCTCTGTAGAGCGATGTATTTGTTTACTGTTGCTACAAACTTTTCTAATCGTTCGGGTATGGAGTTTGAGTACTGAAAACCTTCGTTATCCTGATAATTTCCAAATAGTGTATATGGACGAATAGCACCATCTATTTCCGGCATCACAATGCTTTGGGACATAAATCCTCCACTCATACCCATCTTGTCTGCTTCCCATTCTTCTACCAGTCTGTTGGCATTGACAGTAGCAAACATCGGGATATTCTTCTTTTTGAGATAATCTACAATATAGTCTCCTATGCGTCCGTGTGCCATATTGATTATAGCTACAGGCTGAATTGAATCTACCTGAGAACTTTGTATGAGTTCTTTCATATTATGCACAGGATAGACTACATTTCCTGTTTTTTCTAAGGCTGCTACCAATTCTGTAGGTTCTCCCATCCAACCTGTAATAATGATATGAGGAGCATTCGGCTTTAATAAATTATTTTCGGATAAGAATCTCTCGTAGCTTGCTACACTGTTAAACTCCAGTGCTTCGGCATCTGTATGCTTGGGATCTGCATGATAAAATTGTTTTACTTCTTTCTTTATAGGAGCGGCAGGTTCTTTACAGTCAATTTTTTTTCCATCAATGTGATATCTAATGTATGCTAATAGATTACGATAATTGCTACGTCCTCCATTATTGAGATAGCCTTTTATGGTCTCTACGTATACGGAGTCTATAGAAGTAATATCATTGTCCGGATTGGTAGTTCTTGTTGTTACGATAGGAAGACCGGCTTCTGCTGCTTCTTCTATAATGGTACGTTGTTCGGCTGTGATACGTAATCCCATACCATTTATCAGTACCATATCATACTTATCAATATCGTTCAGATTTTCTAAATCAAGTATGGAGAGTTTGATGCGAGGGTGATCATTTGATTTTGTGATTTCTCCCAGTGTGATGACCTGATAGTTGAGGAAAGCAATGTGTGTAGTAGAGAACCACAGTTTCCATGCTACGATTCCCAAAACAAAAAGTAACAAGGCAATACTTGCCCATATCTTGACTCTAAAATTCATATTGGATAGTTTCATTTTTTATTCAGCATTTTATCTATGTCTACAGATACTCCTATAGAACAGGTAGTTCCTGTTGTGCTTGGAGAATTTTTATAATAGTAATCAGGGCGATAATTGAATAGATTATCTACGGATAATGTGAGATTCAGTCCACGCTTTATACGCTGTGTCAAATTTAGCTTCCACATCGTATAACCCGGGTATGTTTGTTTCTCTGTTTCTTCATAAGATGTACTCTTGGTATATATATCGGTAGTAACTTTAGATAAGAAACGTCCGGAAAGAGATAAACTCAGCCCATAATTCTTCCACTCTCTGTCATATGCTAAACGTACTGTAGCTGTGTGAGGGCGTGTAGAGGAAAGTATTGCTTGCCCTTTTTTAATATTTTCGTAGGTATAAGCGTATGAAAGACGCCAAGATATACCACAAGGATATCTTCCGGAAGCGTTGGCATCTATTCCTGCTACTTGAAGTTTTGACATATTGGTATAGACTTGACCTGCTAATGCTTTATTCCAAACCGTAGTGATACGATTCTCCACTATATTATAGAATCCTGTGATGGTGATGTTATGATTGTCTTTGATATATTCTCCGGAAAGTGAAAAATTATGGCTTGATTCCGGTTTCAGATTCGGATTTCCATAAATCATAAAGATATTTGCCATAAAGAAATTCATATACATTTCTTTGAGAGTGGGGGCACGGAAACCTTTGGCATAAGAACCTCTGAGTGAGCATTTCCCCAGTTTATACATTAAGCCAATCTTAGGAGACAGGTGCTTGAGCTTTGACTCAGAGAAATAGTCAAAGCGAAGACCGGCAATAATGTTTATTTTCTTATTGGGATTCCAATCCAGTTGTGCAAAAGCATCTGCGGTGTATTGGACATAACTACCACCGTCTTTGAATTGATAAGACATCAGGTAGTCTCGCATATAATCTCCACCTATGGTAAGTATCTGTTTATCCAGGAAAGTGTGGTTATAAAGTGTGCGTAGAGTATGCTGTACATTGCTATAATCTCGTACATCAAGTTTGTCTCCTACCAAGTAATCACTTTTGTCATACTGGTCAAATAAGTAGGAAACTTCTATATCATTACGTTTATTGATATTGTAGTTTCCTTTGAGACCTCCGGTAAAACTGCGGAAATGATCTGTCTGACTTTCGGAAGCGTTTCGTTCACGGAAGAAGTAGCCTAAGCGACCTGTAAACTTCAGATTTTCTGTAGGCTTAAAGATCAAACGCTCTTTTATATTGAAAGTGGAGTTCCCATAAATCTTCTTGTAATCTCCTATTTTATCATCTTTGGCTCCTTGAGACAAATCTATAGCATCTATAGAGGTGCGTTGCACATTGGTAGTAGAACTGAATCGTCCGGTGTTAAAGCTAAATGTACCGCCATAGCGTTGCTCATTGTGTGCACTATATCTGGCATTTATATTGATAGCCCATGGCTCTTCCGACTCTTTACTGATGACGTTGATGACACCACCTACCGCATTGGAGCCATAGAGGGAGGAAGATGCTCCTTTTACTATTTCAATGCGTTGTACATTGTTCATATTCAACCTGCTATAATCTATATTGTCCAGTGTTTCTCCTGCCAGTCGTTCTCCGTCTGTAAGGAATAGCACAGAGTTTCCTCCGAATCCTGTCATATTGAGGGCGGTTTGCTGATTCATGGCATAGGAAAATTCTATACCGGGTAATTCTGTTTGAAGTAAGTCTCCTATATGAGTAGCATCTACTCTTTTGATATCCGATTCTGAGATAACTCTGGTAACGATAGGAACTTCTTTCAATAACTTTGGGGTACGTGTACCTGTTACCACAACTTGATCCAGCATTAAATCGTTTTCCGTAAGCATAAAATTATACGGACCATTGTGATGCTTGCTTACCATTTGTTTTTTTTCAAGAAAACCAATGTAAGACGCTATCAATGTATATGTCTTGTATTCAGGTAGATTTACTGTATAGTATCCTTGTTCGTTGGTTGTAGTACCGAGTGTCGGAAGTTCTTTTACTGTAATGATGGCACCGAGCAAGGGATTTCCATTTTTATCCGATATAGTGCCGAAGATCTTGTATTGAGCTGTAGCGCAGACTGTAAAAATCATGGTAAGCAGTACAGCATATGTTATCTTTCTTATCATAATTGTACAGGGTATAAGTAGTCTATGGTCATGAAACCTTTTACGGCAGCGTCATTCATATAATTCTTAAGACGAATAGCCGCATAAGAGCCGTCTTTGATTCGCAGTATATATATTTTCCCGGAAGGAGTGTAAATGGGTGGCATAGTAGAAGTATCTACATGAAGCCACTTAGACAGGCAGGGATTGTAGTAATCGTCCTTGCGTACAACAATGCCTTCCATCATTTTGGAAAGGTCTATGATAATGCGGTTTTTGCTCCATTCATCTGGGATAAAAGCATTCTCCGGTAATGATTTTATGGCAGGTAAAGAGTTGAAATCGGTAGCATCACATTCTGCCACAGTACCATTGTTTGTTTTTGCATCATAGCGGTGTATCGCGAAATCCCAATCGGCAGGTGCCTTATCTTCTACCGCTGCCGAGACTACTTGTTTCTGATGTAAGTCTATATAATGCCATTGTTTATAATCTGTGGCATCTATATATATGCGTCCTGTTTTGGCTTTATCATTGATTTGAATAAATCCGAATTCTTTTTTTTCCTTTGGAAGTGGTTCATCATAAATACCTCCAAGGATACCATTACATGCGGGGAGCAATAGCAAAGCTATCGCTCCCCAGATATAAGTATGTATTTTCTTATGCAAAGTCATTTTGGGTAAATAGAGATTTTAGTTAGTCGCACTTGGTGCGGTACCGGGATTTAGAGTAATGGTGAGTCCTCCCATAACTGCGGGGACATGGAATACAATTACGTATGTATCCTTTGCTATATTTTTTGTTCCTGTTACCGTGAAATCATAATCATTCTTTTTATCACTCATACCCATAGCTACAGTTCCTTTTCCTGTGAAGGTATATTCTTCTCCTTTTTGAGTGATGGTAACAGTTGGGGCTTTGAATGATCCCCATACTTTGGATTCAAAAGTTACTGTAAGGGTTTTATCTTTATTGGCAGTAACCTGTACTGTTTCATTCTCTGTATATTTGTTTTGGAAATACTTGCAACCTGCATTTGTATATCCTTTGTATGATCCTGCTAAAAGTAACTCTACGGGTGCTTTACCTACCATAAAGTCTATGGTAAGTCCTCCCATTACTGTCGGAATCTTAAATTATATTTGCGCATTTGTTTTAGAACTGATTTTAGCGGAAAGTTCACAGTCGTAAGAAGATTTTTTATCTCCTCTTCCCATAGAGGCTTTTCCTTTGCCTGTGAGCGTATAGAAATCTCCGGTCTTGCTTATTTGAGCTTTATCTATCATAAAATCGCCCCAAGTAGTAGACTTAAATGATACTTTTGCGGAACCGTCTGTATTTTCTGTGATGGCAATCGTTTCCTTATCTGTGCATTTGTTTTGGAAATAGGTGGAGTTGGCAAGGGTATAACCATCATAGTTTCCGACTATTTCTGCTACTGTGGGCAGATTATCTTCTTTGCTACAGGATACAACGCATAAAGCTGCTGTTATCACAAGTAAAATGTTTCTTATTTTCATAATATCCGTGTTTGTTTTTTTTCAATTGCAAAATTATGGGCTTGTGAAAGGGAAGTCAATACCTTAATTGGGGTATTTCTGTGGAGAGGAATTTTGTGAATTTACCTTATTGTAGGTATTTGTTTTTTTATTGTAGTCTGATAAATTCTTTGATAGATATAGCTGTAAGGCTGTTTCCTTGTTTGTGAAGTCTGTCCTTAATAGTTCATTTTTAGTTTAGCAAAAGTATATCTTGTGAGGCGTGTAGATGTTCCTTATCCTTTGCTTTCTATTTTCTATTTCGTACCACGGTTTATATATTTCGTGGTGTGGTTTATATAAACTTCTATGGGGGGTTACAAGAACTTCGATACCGAATAAAACACTGAAGCTGATGGGGCGGAAAAGAAATAGGCTTTGGCAAAAAATGCCAAAGCCTATTTTGTACCCCTGTTCTATCGGAGAGGCTGATATCTGTGCACAGTTAGAAGCGGTAACCGAGGGTTAGTGAGGTCGTAGCAACTTTCACCCCTGTAGCAATTTCGTTGAAGTCTTTTCCGTAAGAGAGACCTACTACGAAATGTTTTCCTATCTCTGCATTCAAACCTACGTTCCAACCTATTTGAAATCTTTTGAATTGATTATATTCTATCTCACTGTTTGCGGGATCATCGAATAAATTGATACTCTTTTCTTCTTTCAAATTTCCTACCTTGGCTTTTATCTTGGCTTTCGCTATAAGGTTTCCTCGTAATGTAAATCCTGCAAAAGGTAGCAGATGTATTTTCCCGTTCGGGAAAGAAATACGATATACCAAGTTTACAGGTGCTTTGAGAGATAGTAAATGAAATTTTATCTTGCTTTGGAATTCATTGATTTCAAGAGAGGCAGAGTCGTAGCAATACTGTAGACCCAATCCGGTTTCAAGGAACAGCGGAGTTTTGGGAGATAAGCTAAATGCTTTATTATACCCTATGGAACCGCCATTTTGTGATCCGGAATCTTGAAATTCAAAGTTGTTTAATTGGAGATACAAGGTGTTCCAATTACGATTTTCTTGAGCCATTAAGCAGAATGGCATAAGGAATAAAATTCCCAAGAGACTGAATTTAAGTTTTTTCATACGAATTGTTTTTTATGGATTAAAATATAATGTTGTGCGATGAATTTTCGCAGTTTGAGTATTCTTATTCCAAGTTGAGACTTTGTACCTCTACTTCGTACTGTAAGAAAATAGAGGCAGATTCTTTAAATTTTTCTATGGATTCTGTGGTGAAGAACCGGCAATTCCCTTCTTTCCGGCAGTAGCGTTCTATTTCTGAGTGTCTGTGCAGGTAGTCTTCCAAACTTGTTGCTACATATTCTCCTTGTGCCACCAAGCGAATGTGCGATGGAGTATATTTACGGATTTTATCTATGAGTAGTGGATAGTGTGTACAGCCCAAGATAATGGTGTCTATGTCCGGGTCTTTGTCCAATAACTGTTGAATGTATTTTTGAACAAAGTAGTCTGCGCCAGCATTCTTGGCTTCTCCACTTTCTACCAGTGGTACCCATAGTGGACAGTCTTGGCTGCTTACGTTGAAGTGTGGATAGAGTTTCTCTACTTCCAAAGGGTAGGAGTAGGATTTTACAGTACCTGTAGTAGCAAGTAAACCTATATGTCCGTTTTTACTTAGAGAACCTATTACTTCTACGGTAGGACGTATTACACCCAAAACCCTTCTATCCGGTGCTATGTAAGGGAGATCTTTTTGTTGGATAGTGCGTAGTGCTTTGGCAGATGCTGTGTTGCAAGCTAAAATGACCAATGGACAGCCCATTTCAAATAGCTTCTTTACGGCTTGTAGTGTAAACTCATAAACTACCTCAAAGGAGCGTGTGCCATAGGGGGTACGTGCATTGTCTCCTAAGTAGATGTAGTCGTAATGCGGGAGCTTCTTTCTGATTTCGTTCAGGATAGTGAGTCCTCCGTAACCGGAGTCAAAAACACCTATGGCTCCTGCTTTCTCTAAAGGTAAAGGAAATGGCTGTTTCATATAAAGGTGTGGTTCATAGTGAACAAAAAAAAATCGGATTAAAGAGACATACGCCCTAAAATCCGATTTCAAAATCTTCCTTTGTTATAAAAAAGGGCTTCTTATTTGGTTACCGCTGCAGGTATAGTAGCTGTTAAGCTGATGCCCAATTTTGTTTTTATATCGTTTGTGATGTCTTTTACTTGTGTAGCATCTACGTAAGGAATTTCTGTTCTGTTCATGTCAAAAACGAAAGTATATCCTCCGCTTTTTCCTACAGCTTGCACTGTTTCTTCCAATTTTTTGAAGATAGGTTCCATCTTTTGTGCAGAGGCTTGTTGGAGTGCTTGTTGTGCATCGTATTGGAATTGTTGTGCTTTCGCAGAAAGTTCTTGCAGTTCTTTTTGACGGCGTTCTTTGATGTTTTCCGGAAGTTTGTCCTGTTCTTGTTGGAACTCTGCCAATTTCTTATTGAATTCTTCTCCGGCACGACCCAATTCTCCTTCGTATTGCTTTTGCATATCTTGGAGTTCTGTTTGTGCTTTTGTGTATTCTGGCATCAAAGGAATAATTTCCGAAGATTTGAACACACCGAATTTTTGTGCGAAAACGCTCATAGGAAGTACGAGCAATAGTAAAAGGGTAATTTTCTTCAACATAATGTTTCTTATTTTACTTGTCTTGTTTATAATCAAATGTTTATTACTGTTTGTGGGCAAATGTAGAAGATTATTTTGAAACTCCCAACACTTGTAGTACTTCTGCACTGATGTCTATGCGTGGTGATGCGAAGATAAGGCTTTGAGCAGAGGCACGGTCTATCACCAAGTCGTAACCTTTTTGGGTGGCAATGATTTTTACAGCTTCATAAACCTTGTCTTGTAGAGGTTCTATCAGTTCTTGGCGTTTCTTTTGTATTTCTCCTTCCGGACCAAAGTATTTGTTGCGTAGTTCTGCTACCTGCTTTTCTTTGTTTACGATGGCTGTTTCTTTTGCACTGCGTTGAGCTTCTGTTAATCTGGAGGCTGTTTGTTGGTATTCTTGATAGAGCGTCTTGGCAGATTGTGTCTGTGCTTCTATTTCTGTTTGCCATTGTTTAGCCAAAGTTTCTATTTGCGCATTTGCACGTTCGTAAGCCGGGATTTTTCCCATAATGTACTCCATATCTATAAGTGCATAGCGTTGTGCACCGGCACCTACACAGATGCCGAGTACGAAAAGTGTAGTAAGTAATAATTTCTTCATTTTTGTAGTTTATGTGTTTGTGATTAAAATTCTTGTCCGATGATGAAGTGGAACTGACTGCCACTGGGAGATGAAGAGTTCTGTACCTTGTCAAATCCGTATGCCCAGTCTATCCCCATCATACCAATCATAGGAAGGAAGATACGTACACCTACACCTGCAGAGCGTTTTAGTTGGAAAGGATTAAAGTTGCCTACTTTGTTCCAAGCATTTCCTGCTTCTACGAAACCTAATGCGTAGATACTGGTAGAGTTTTCCAGCATAATAGGGTAGCGTAATTCTGCTCCTAAGCGCATATAAGCATAACCTTCTCCACCTCCATAAGGCGTGAGTGAACCATTTTCGTATCCACGTAGTGCGATGGTTTCCGATGCGTAGTTATAACTATATCCGGACATTCCATCTCCTCCCATATAGAAAGTACCGAATGGAGAACGTTTGTATTTGTTGTAGTGTCCCAAGAGCCCGAATTCTACACGTGTCATAATCACAGGTGTTTTCTTAATTTCTGCGAGGGCGGTGTAGGACTTGAATTTGAATTTCCATTTGTGGTATTCTATCCAGCGGAACATATTGGCGGCATCGTCGTAATTGTTCTTGCCGTAGGTAGAATAGTCCTTCTTACTGAAAAGCGAGTAAGGAGGAGTGGCTTGTACAGAAAGACTAAATTCTGAACCATAACGTGGGAATATAGGGTTGTCTATAGAATTTCTTGCCAATGTGAGCGAGAGGTTCAAGTCATTGGCAGAACCTGTAGTAAGGTATTGTCCATTGTTCAGCAGAATGTAGAGGTATCTCCATTCTTTGAGCATAAAGTGCTGATAAGAGAGCTGTGCAGAAAGCGTGAAATAGTCATCCGGCCAGCGTAGACGTTTCCCCCAACCGATACCGAGTGAGAGTACCTTCATAGATTTATCCGGGTCGTAATAATTGCTATAGTTATTGTAGCCGTAGTTGTTGTACATACCATAACCGCCATAAAGACTGTTCAGACCACGGATATAGTTGTCATTATAGTATCTGCTGCTTACGTCTGTTTGGATAGAGTAAGAAGCCGATATTGAAAGTGAGTTTGGACGTTTTCCTCCGAACCAAGGATCCAAGAATGATACACTGTAAGACTGGAAGTAGCGACCATTGGTTTGTGCACTCAGTGTGAGAGTCTCACCATCTCCTTGTGGAAGGATTCCTCTACGATTTTTGTTTTTTCCCAAAAGGTTTGCCATAGAGAAATTGGTAAACTTGAGACTGGCTTTTCCTATGATACCGGTTTGTCCCCAACCTGCCGAAAACTCTATTTGGTCATTGGCTTTGGATTCCAATCCCCAGCCGATGTCTACTGTTCCATTGGAGTAGTCCGGCTTAATATCGTACTTTATAGCTTCCGGATTGAAGTGTCCCATTTGTGCTATTTCACGATAAGAACGTTCCACCGCATCTTTACTGAAAAGATCGCCCGGACGTGTACGCAATTCTCTGCGGAGTACGTGTTCGTACAAACGATCGTTTCCCAAGATACTTACCTTATTTATAGTAGCTTGTGGTCCTTCTACGATACGCATCTCCAAGTCTATGGAATCTCCATCTACATTTACTTCTACAGGGTCTAAGTGATAGAATACGTAACCTCTGTTATAGTAGTTGTTTCCTATAGCATCTTCATCGCTTACAGTGCGTTGCGTTAGGAGTTTTTGGTTGTAGACATCTCCTTTTTTCATTTGGAGTTGCTCTGCCAGTAAATCTGTAGGATATACAGTATTTCCTACCCAAGAAATGTTTCTGAGGTAGTAACGTTGTCCTTCGTTTATTTTGAGATAGACATTTACGCTTTTTTCATCGTGTGCGCTTACAGAGTCTTCTTCTATGTACGCATCTCTATATCCTAACTCATTGTACTTGTCTATGATGAGTTGCTTATCTTCTTCGTACTTCTCTGCTATGAACTTCTTGGTTTTGAAGATGTTTTTGAGCTTGTTCTTCTCATTGGTTTTCTTCATCACACTTTTTATTTTCTTATCGGAGAGTACGTTGTTTCCTTCTATTTGGATAGACTGTACTTTGATTTTTTCCTTTTTGTCTATGGCTATGTCTACATAGACCTGCTCGGTATTTTGTGGATCTGTCCGTTCTGTGATGAGCACTTCTGCGTTCTTAAATCCCTTATCGTCAAAATAGCGTTTGATGAGGAGTTTCGCACGGTCTATGAGGTTAGGTGTGATTTGACTGCCTTTTCCTAAACCTATTTTTCCATTGAGATCATCTCTTTCTCCCTTTTTTACACCACTGATGGTAAAGTCTGTGATGCGTGGACGTTGTTTTAGCTGTATGATGAGGTCTACTTTCTCTCCTTCTATCTTGTCTGCTAAAATTTTTACATCGGAGAAAAGCCCGTTTTTCCAATATCGTTTGATGGCTTCTGTGATGTCATCTCCTGGCAGATCTATCTTTTGACCTATAGACAAACCGGAGATACCTATGAGTACAAAGTCTTCATAGCCTTTTACGCCTTCTACCTTGATACTGCGTATTTCGCAACGTTTTGGAGTAGAAGTATAGAGAATATCGGGAACATCTTCAGAATGGGCTTCTTGTGCCGTAGCCATATGAGGAACTATTGTTCCTGCCATACTGAGACTTAAACATAAGAGTAGGGGAAATTTATATCTCATAACTATAATTGTTCGCTGGTTTTTCCATAGCGTCTTTCACGCTGTTGGTACTCATAAATAGCTTGATGCAAGGCTTCTGCTCCGAAATCCGGCCAATAAGTATCGCAAAAATAAAGTTCGGAGTAGGCGTGTTGCCACATTAGATAGTTGCTCAAACGTATTTCTCCTCCTGTTCTGATGAGGAGATCCGGATCCGGCATATATTGCGTAGCCAAGTGCTTGTCTACGCACCGGTCGTCTATATCTTCTATGCGTAGTTTTCCTTCTTTTGCTTCTATAGCAATGTGTTTGACAGCCTCTACTATTTCCCATTTAGAAGAATAGCTGAGTGCCAATGTTACGCACATACCTGTATTGACGGAAGTGCGTTCTATGCACTGCTGTAGTCTGGTTTGTACAGCTTGTGGTAGTCGTTCTATATCTCCTATGACACGCATACTTACATTGTTCTTCATAAAGATTTCCTCTTCTATGGAGTTCAGCAGTAGGGTCATAAGGGCGGTTACTTCTTCTTCCGGTCTGTTCCAGTTTTCTACAGAAAAAGTATAGAGTGTGAGGTATTTGATACCTATTTGGGCTGCTGCTTCGGTAACTATGCGCATAGCTTCTGCGCCTGCTTCGTGTCCTGCCGAGCGTGGTTTTCCTTGTCTTTTTGCCCATCTTCCGTTTCCGTCCATAATGACAGATACGTGGGTGGGTATGCGTTTGGGGTCTATCTTTTCTAAGTAACTCATAGTTGTTTTTCTTCGTTATTACCAAATAGGTTGGAAACCCAATTTGTTCACTCTTGCTCTGGAAAGTTTGCCATTCCCCCAAATTATCCAAATGTAGTGTTGGGCATCTACGGTAGAAGCAAAACTGCGTTCGCTTTCTGCGTAGAATGTAGGTACTGTACCGGGGAAAGTCCATTGTGTGGCGGTTTCTTTCTTCCAAGTCAATCCTTGATCTATAGAAGTGAAGAATGTGCTGAAGGCACTTTGTTCTCCGTCTGTAGATTCTCCACCGAAAGCTATGTTTACACCATCGTAGAGATGTACCTGAATGCCGTGAAGATGGGGTAGGGAAGCTGAGCTGTTATTGCTCAAAGCATTCCACGCACGCTCGTTGTTAAGGCGCAGTGCAATGGAAGTAGTCTTATTTTTCTCTGTCGTGTAGGCTATGAGCAAGCGTTGCAACTGTGTGTTGTAAGGCAATGTTTGTACGGAACTATGGATACAAGTGGTAGCGGTGATTCCTTGCAGTGGAGTAGTGTCTGCTATCCATTTTCCTGCGGACCAACTACCGGAACCTTCTTCTGTGATAGCATATAATATAGGAGTATCTCCTTCTGTCCCTGCTATGAGTTGTTTCAAAGTAGGAAGACCTGCCGGTGTTTCTTCGTTTACAGTCTTACCATCACTACTGTATAATTTTCCTTTCGCCAAGAAATAGGCTTTTCCCTGCCATTTTATAAGGGAGTAGGGATTGGTTTCTGTAGGGAGTGATAATATACTCCACGCATTGGGAACTCCTTTTGTCGGGGTCATTACTTGTGCTACGGGTGTGTTTCCTTGTTTTCCCATCACGAAAAGGGTATTTTCTAAGCTGATAGCTTTAATGGGGGTCATACCTGTGGCACTATCATAGTGTTTCCAAGTTATGGCGTCAGGATCTTGTTGATGTACAAGGATATTGACGGTATACGGCTTTCCTTTTATACCATTGACAGTGTGTACCTGAATATGCTGTGGAATAGTGAAGTCTATAGAATCTGTAGAGATATAAAGGGTATCTTTATATCCGGTTTTGCTCCACTTTTTATAAGTAATGTAAGAAGTATCTCCGGTTATTTTTGCCAAGACTTTGCTTATATTCACCCCTTTGGGCAGTGAGTCTTTGTTTTCTATAGTACGTGTCAGTTGGTCTATAGAAAAAACATATTTAGAACAGTTTATGGTGTCTGTATATACGCTGTCTTTTCCTGCTTTGTCTTTTCCTGTTTTGGTTATCTTCAATGTCCCGATGGAAAAGTGTGTGATACTGGTATCTCTACTGTATGTTATTTCTCCCTCTTCTCCACCTTTTAAGCAAGAGCTCATACCCAGTGCTACAGCACCGAGTAGAAGTATGGACGGTAGTAACTTTATTTTCATTGTCTACAGAATGTCTTTTATAAAGGGCAAAAATAGGAAGTTTTTTTGGCGTAGCGTTATATTTCATTGAGTTTTATGGAAAATTAGGCTTGCTTTGATAGCGTCTGTGTTAAGCCGGGTAGCTTTAATTTATATTCTCTTGTAAATTAGTAGAAAACGGGGAAAATGAAGTTGTGATTTTCACAACTTAAATAGACGAATCTCTTCTTCCTACTATCGCTATAGTTCCTGCTTTTGATAAGGTATGTTTGCTACGCTGATAGCATTATAACGCTATCGTGGTAGCAAGGCTTCTTATCGTGATAGCAAGCCTTGCTATGAACACCCCTCTTACAGAGGCTGTGAGAGGGGTAAATGAAGGGATTGGGAATGAGAGTTTAGGAGAGACAGTATTGTTAAAATGCGAAGGTCTGACTGTTTGAATTTCTCTTCTTTTTAAGGAATAAGCAGGGAGGAATCTCCATAGCTGAGGAAGCGGAAATCGTGTTGTAGTGCATAATCGTAGATACGTTTCCAGTCTCCGTTCAAGAACGCAGACACTAAGAGTAGGAGAGTGCTTTGTGGTTGATGGAAATTCGTGATGATTTTCTGCACGATACGAAATTCATACCCCGGTGCGATGATGATTTGTGTTCCCAAGTGTAGAGCGTGTAGTTCGTGCCGTGTCAGGTAGTCTATGATAGCTTGGAGTGCATCTATGGTAGATAATTGGTGATGTTCTTCGTAGGCTACCCATTGTGGTACGCAGAGTTCTTCCTCTTGTGTATCTGTGTGTGTATGCAGATAAGCACCTATGTGATACAGGCTTTCCAAAGTTCGTACAGATGTGGTTCCCACAGCAGTGGCTTTTCCTCCGTGTGCTATGAGTTTATCTATGAAATTTTTGGAAACGGAAATGTACTCTATGTGCATCTCGTGTTCGCCTATTTCTTCGGATTTTACAGGTTTGAAAGTTCCTGCACCTACGTGTAGTGTAACTTCTCCTATGTCCACTCCTTTATCTCGCAGTGCTTGGAGGGTATCCTCTGTGAAATGCAGTCCTGCTGTAGGTGCTGCTACAGACCCTTCTATTTTGGAATACACAGTTTGATAAGTTTGTTTATCTTTCTCTTCTGTATCTCTATTAAGGTAGGGAGGAATGGGCAATTCTCCGAAGATTTGTAAGATTTCTCCGAAAGTTATTTGTTCATTATCCCACGTAAATCTGATCTTATGGGCTGTCTCTGTTTGTCCTACTCGCTCTATGCAGAGTGTAAAGATTTCTTCTCCTTTTGTGATGGTAGCAGAGAGTGTGCCCTCTTTCCATTTTTTTGCATTCCCTATCAGACAAAGCCATTCTACAGAGTTCGTTTGAGCGAAGTTGAGGCTATAGTCGTGTGGAGCAAACGGTTCTAAACAGAAAATCTCGATCAAGGCTCCTGTTTCTTTTCTGAAGAACATACGAGCCTGAATGACTCTGGTATTATTGAATACCAATAATTCTCCCTTGTCTATGAAGTGAGGAAGTGCAGTGAAGCGTTGCTCTTCTATCTGTCCGCTTTTGTAAATGAGCAGTTTGGACTGATCTCGTTGTGGTAATGGATACTTGGCTATCCGTTCTTCCGGAAGTGGATAGGTGTAATCTTCTATGCGAATGTGTTTGGGGTGAATCATAATCGTTTGTATATAAAACAGCTGTGCCAATGAGAGTACTATATTGGCACAGCTGTTCTGTTATGAGATGAAAATTAGCCGATGCCTAATGCACTTGCTAAGCCTTTGTCTACACCGGAGAAGCCCATAAAAGCCATAGCCAATAAGCCTGCTGTAACCAATGCAATAGACATACCGGTCATACCTTTGGGTACATCGGACATTTCCAATTGTTCACGTAAGCCAGCAAACAATACCAATGCCAATCCAAAGCCTAATGCAGTAGCAAAGGCAAAAACAACCCCTGTAAGTAGGTCATAATCATTTTGGATTACCAAGATGGTTACACCGAGGATACAGCAGTTGGTAGTAATGAGTGGTAAGAATACGCCCAATGCTTGATACAATGCAGGAGAAACCTTTTTCAAGATGATTTCTACCATTTGTACCAATGCTGCTATCACCAAGATGAAAGCTATGGTTTGCAGATATGCTAATCCGAAAGCATCTAAGACAAATTTCTGTAAAAGATAAGTAACTATAGTAGCCAATACCAAGACGAAGGCTACTGCAGCACTCATTCCTATGGCTGTTTCTATTTTCTTAGAAACGCCCAAAAAGGGACAAATGCCTAAAAATTGAGACAACACGATGTTGTTCACAAATATCGCTGTGATGAATATCAATAAGTATTCCATATCCTGATAATTTAAGATGCTTTCTTCATTTTATTTACTGCGGCAATGAGGTAGCCCAATACGATAAAGGCACCGGGAGCCAATACAAATACTAGCATACCGTAGTTTTCTCCCCAGAGTGTGAGATTGAAAACTTTTCCTGTACCCAATAACTCACGTACCGCACCCAATAAGGTAAGAGCCAATGTAAAACCAAGTCCCATACCGATTCCGTCCATCATAGAAGGCAGTACATTGTTCTTTGCAGCAAAGGCTTCTGCACGTCCTAACAAGATACAATTCACTACAATAAGTGGAATAAATAGTCCTAACTGTTGGTAGAGTGCAGGGAGATAGGCTTGCATCACCATTTGTAAAATGGTTACGAAAGAGGCTATGACTACTACGAAAACAGGAATACGCACCATATCCGGTACTATGTTTTTTATGAGTGAAACTACGATGTTGGAGCAGAGCAGCACGAACATAGTAGCCAGTCCCATACTCATTCCATTGATAGCAGAAGAAGTGGTTCCCAATGTGGGGCACATACCCAACAAGAGAACGAAGGTGGGATTTTCTTTTACAATCCCATTGAACAAAACTTTGAAATTATTCATATCTGTATCCTTCTTTATTGTTGTTTATTAGTTTCTTGGAATGCTTTGTAAGCTCTTCCTACAGCTACGAGGAAAGCACGAGAAGTAATAGTAGAAGCTGTGATGGCATCTATTTCTCCACCGTCTTTGCTTACGGTGAGTTCGCCGTGAGACAGGTCTTTTCCACGTATATCTCCTTTTCCCTCTTGTCTGAACCATTCTGCTGCTTTAGAACCTAATCCCGGTGTTTCCGAGTGGCTTAGCAAAGAGTAATCTATGATTTTTCCTTCATTGTCAAAGCCTACCAGAATTTTTAGCGCACCGGCAAAGCCATTGGCAGAAGATTCTATGGCTACACCTATAGGCTCTCCATCTTTCTTGGCTTTGTACACTACGTAAGCGTTTCCGTCTACCGTAACGGTATCTACTTCTGATGCCGGCTCGTTATTGAAACCCGGTACAACTTTGGCAATAGCCTCTGCTAAAGCTTTGGCATTGGCTTGAGCAATGGGTTCTGTGGTGATATGGTTGATGGTAGCCAAGACACCGCCGGCAAATACGGCAAATCCGGTGAGTACCATCACCATATTGAGGAGTGTAGATTCTAATTTTTTCATTTCTTTCCTGCCCCTCCGAAGCGTTTAGGTTTACAATATGTATTGATAATAGGAGTAAATGCGTTCATAATGAATATAGCGAAAGATACCCCTTCCGGATATGCGCCAAATAGGCGTATCAGCACGGTCAGCACCCCGATGGCTACTCCGTAAATGAGCATACCTTTGTGTGTCATAGGAGAGGTTACATAGTCTGTAGCCATAAAAATAGCTCCCAGCATAATACCACCTGTAAATAAATGTACAAGAGGTGAAGCAAATTTAGTAGGGTCTATCCAGTGCATAATGCCGGAAAAAACAGCTACGGTAGCCAAAATAGAAACGGGAATATGCCAAGTGATGATTTTACGCCAAAGCATATAAATAAGTCCGATGAGCAGTGCCAATGCACTGATTTCTCCCAATGAACCCGGATTGCTTCCTAAGAAAAGAGACAGACTGTCCGGCAACTTGTCTAAGGCTGTCGCATCTCCTTTGGCTGCCATTTTCATAAGTGCAAGCGGAGTGGCTTCTGTAGTAGCATCTATGTAGGAGGATATTTGTCCTATTTGTGGCCAAGAGGTCATCTGCACAGGGAAGGAAATCAAGAGGAAAATACGACCGGCTAAAGCTGGATTGAACAAGTTGCTACCTAATCCGCCAAAAGAAATTTTTACTACACCGATGGCGAATAAAGCTCCCAAAACAATAATCCAAATAGGAAGATTGGAGGGAAGATTGAATGCCAAGAGCAGACCAGTGAGTACTGCCGAACCGTCCATTATAGTAGAAGGCTTCTTGAGTATATACTTGGTGATACACCACTCAAAGAAAACGCAGGACAAAACGGAAGTAAGGGTTACAATAGCTGACCCCAAACCGAATGCCCACAAAGAAACAAGCAGTGCGGGTATCAATGCTATAATGACCCCATACATATTGTTTTTTACACTATCGCCGCTATGTACGTGTGGCGACAAGGATATAACGAATTTATTTGCCATACGGATTATTTTTTAGCATTACGAGCACGAATGATGCCACCCACAACATTTTTACCTAAACGAATGTAGTCAACCAAGGGACGATTGGAAGGACAAGTGTATTGGCAAGAGCCACATTCTATACACGTCATTACCAATTCTTTTTCTACACGCTCCCAGTTACTCTTGGCAGAGAGATTGGAAAGAAGATAAGGTTCCAGCCCCATAGGACATACCCCTACGCATTTCGCACAGCGAATACAAGGCATAATTTCTCCACGTACTGCTTCTTTCTTTGTCATAAGTAATACGCCGGAGCTTCCTTTGGTGATAGGTATTTCTGTGCTTACAAGGGCTTTCCCCATCATAGGACCGCCACCAATGATCTTACCGGTATCTTCCGGAAGTCCGCCTGCCGCATCTATGAGCTGACTCATAGGTGTACCCATACGTACTAAGTAATTGGAGGGAGATTTCAGAGCTTTACCTGTTATGGTAACTACACGTTCAAAAAGAGGTTTGTTCTTCTGCACGGCTTCGTATACGGCAAAGGCTGTTCCTACGTTTTGTACTACTGCTCCCACGTGTATCGGAATAGCCGGAGGAGGGGGAAGTTGTCTTCCCAATACGGCATCTATCAGCTGTTTTTCTCCTCCTTGTGGGTATTGCACTTTGAGCGGTACAATGGAAATACCTGTGTAGGATTTGGATTTTTCGCTCATAATGGCGATAGCATCTGGCTTATTATTCTCTATCCCGATGAAGGCTTCTTTTACACCGATGGCTTTCATCAGTAAGGAAACTCCTACCATAATTTCGTCTGCCTTCTCCAGCATAAGTCTATGGTCTGCTGTGAGATAAGGCTCGCATTCTACTCCGTTTATAACTAAGTATTCTGCTTTAAGTCCCGGAGGAGGCATAAGTTTTACGTGTGCAGGGAAACAAGCACCACCCATACCTACGATACCGGCTTCTTTTATCTTCCGGATAATTTCTTCGGCAGAAAGTGAAATGTCTTTTTTAAGCTCAGCACTACGATCTATGCTTTCTTCCCACTCATCTCCTTCTACATCTATGATGATGGCAGGTTTAGCGTAGCCACTGGCATCTACTACGTTCTCTATCTTGCTTACTTTCCCGGAAACGGAGGAATAGATGGCTGCGGAAACAGGTCCTGTAGCATCTGCTATTTTTGTTCCTACACGTACCACATCTCCACGTTTCACGATGGCTGTAGCAGGTGCGCCTATGTGTTGCGCCAAAGGGAATATGGCTTGCTTAGGCAAGTCTAATACGCTTATAGGACTGCCTGCCGACAATTTATTTTCAGATGGATGCACTCCACCAATACTAAATGTCTTCACAATTATAATGTTTTAGTTTTTTTACTCAATGTGATGTCTCTGCCACTGGAGCTGTGGTAGCTGCAGGGGTACTCTCTTCTGTGGTAGGCTTTGCCTTTTTAGGAGGGAAATTGAAAGACTGAATGGCACTCTTAGGACACTCAGGTTCACACTTACCACAAAGTTTACATTTGATAGGATCTATGTAAGCCAAGTTGTTGTTGATCTCTATGGCTTCGAAAGGACAAGCCTTGACGCATTTACCACAGGCTATACAGCTTACTTTACAAGCCTTATTGGCTACAGCACCTTTGTCTTTGTTTACACACAAGACTACCATTCTGCGGTTTCTTTTTCCTTTAGGACGTAGCTCTATGATGGTGCGTGGACAGGCTTTCACACAAGCTCCACAAGCCGTACATTTATTTTCGTCTACTTCAGGAAGTCCGGTTTCCGGATTCATACGGATAGCATCGAAGTTGCATACTGTACAGCAGTCGCCACAGCCTAAACACCCATAGGAACAAGCCGTTTCTCCTCCATAAGTAGCGTGTGCTATGGCACAACTCTTCACTCCATCGTACTGTGTGATTCGTGGACGATTTTCGCAGCTTCCATTGCAACGGACTACAGCTACTTGAGGCTCTGCCGAAGTGGCTTCTTTGCCGAGAATTTTGGCTACTTGTTCCATAGTAGGTGCGCCTCCCACAGGACAGTTCAATTTCTCCAAAGAATCTGCTTTCACACAGGCTGCCGCAAACCCTGAGCAACCGGGGAAACCACAACCACCGCAATTGGCTTGAGGAAGTACCTCTGCCACTTGTGCAATGCGTGGGTCTTCATACACAGCAAATTTCTTTGAGGCTGCATATAGTACCACTGCCGATATAAGTGCTACTACCCCCAAAGAGATGACTGCAATTAAAATTAAATTCATAAAGTAGAAAGTTAGATAATTGTTTTGTTGTTTTTACTCGTTTATGCTGTTTGTTCTAATTTCAGAGCGAAAGTCTTGTTCAACTGTTTTCTGCTTATATATAATAATGTGTAATATATGGTAAGCGTCCCTAATGCAATGAGAGCCGTGTACCCTTCGTCCAAGTGAAAGATATGAATACATAGTATCATAGCTGTGAGCATAACAAAGAATGGAAGAAGAAACGCCAAGAATACGGCTTTTAACCCCAGAGAGGCTTGAATACTACACATAACACGCTGTCCTACTACATAGTGTTCTCCTGTGGTGTTTTCTACCTGAAAGACTTTTTCTTTGGACTCGGAAGCGTTACAATGCCCTTTTGCACTGCAGGAGGAACAAGCCGATTTCTGTACCATACGCACACATATCGTGTTTCCCTCTATCTTCTCTATGATAGCCCACTGTTTTACGTTATTTTCCATCTCTTTTGTAAACTGCACTTTGCAATATATGGGGCAAATATAGTAAAAAATGATGCGCTTTGTAGAGAGAAGAAAAGTTTTTCGGAGGAATGTGGAAGAAAGAGAAATTATTTATGACATATTTCTGTCTTTCTTTGTGAAAATGATTCAAAGATAAAACCCAAGTGAAGTTTATGTAAACTTCCATCGTGGAAGATGTATTTCGTACTGAAGTTTATATAAACTTCCTCGCGGAATAGAGTTGGTGTGCGGAAATCTATAAATTATCCCCTTAGCGAAGCATTTTTTTGTATAGTATTCCGTGTTTTCTTATTGCACAGATTATCTTTTTGCAGAAGAACTTGTGTCTGCAATCTTTGTAGATGCTGGCTTATCCAAGTATGTTTTGTATTTTTGTCCTTTGAGAGCAGAAAATAGATAGATGATAAAGCAAGATATACAAAATACGAAGTTAAGATTCGGTATCATAGGAAATACGGAAGACTTAAATCGGGCTATAGACATCGCTTTGCAAGTAGCAGGTACAGACTTATCCGTGCTTGTGATGGGAGAAAGTGGTGTGGGGAAAGAAAGCTTTCCCCAGATCATTCATCAGTTTAGCAAGCGCAAACACGGTGCCTATATAGCGGTAAACTGTGGAGCTATCCCGGAAGGAACCATAGATTCGGAACTTTTCGGGCACGAAAAAGGTTCGTTTACGGGAGCTATCAGTGATAGAAACGGTTACTTTGCAGAAGCCAATGGTGGAACTATTTTCTTAGACGAAGTGGGAGAGCTTCCACTTTCTACACAAGCCAGACTATTGCGTGTCTTAGAAACGGGAGAATTTATAAAAGTAGGTTCTTCTAAGGTGCAGAAAACAGATGTACGTATCATAGCTGCAACCAATATCAATTTCCAAGAAGCTATTGCCACAGGAAAGTTCAGAGAAGATCTTTATTATCGTCTTTGTACTGTTCCTATCAAAGTACCTGCGCTCAGAGAACGAGGAAATGATATTTTACTCTTGTTTCGTAAATTTGCCACAGACTGTTCGGAAAAATACAGAATGCCATCTATTCAGCTTACAGAAGATGGAAAAAAACATATTTTGGATTACTCTTGGCCGGGGAATGTAAGACAACTTAAAAACATTACAGAACAAATTTCTATCTTGGAAACCCAACGGGAAATAACTGCTGAAATTCTGGATAGATATATACCAAAGGAGAATACGGCAGTAAAATTACCGGCTTTGCTCAGCAGAACTACGGCGCATACAGGAAAAACATTTGAGAGTGAGCGAGAAATCTTGTATCAAGTATTGTTTGATTTGCGTAGAGATGTTACAGAGCTTACACAAATGGTGCATGGGCTTATGGCAGAGAGAAAACACGGAGGAACCAATCATTATGCAGAAATGCAAACACCGGAATTCTTGGCTACCTCTCCGGTAGATTATATTCAACCTACTACACCGCTTGTAGCATCGCCAGCCTATGTGAATAACGTGCATAAACCCATACATTCCGATGTGGAAGAATGGCACGATGCAGACATAGAAGAAAGTTTGGCGTTGGACGAGGTAGAAAAAGAAATGATAAAAAAAGCATTGGAGCGTCATAAGGGAAGAAGAAGAAATGCCGCTATAGATCTCAAAATTTCCGAACGAACACTTTATAGAAAAATAAAAGAATATGGATTGGAATAAGTATATTCGCCTTTGGCAAAAGGGAGTCCTTCTCATAGTGCTGTTATTGGTATCCTGCAAGATTTCTTATAAATTTAATGGTGCTTCTATCAATTATGATAAAGTGAAGACCATTTCTTTTGAGAATTTTCCCAATAGATCTACAGCTTTCGTATGGGGTCCTATGGAGAATATGTTCAATACCGCTCTGCAAAATAAATATCTCCAGCAGACCAAGCTAAGACAGATAAAGCAAGGAGGGGACTTGGAACTATCCGGAGAAATCATAAATTACGATGCTTATAATAAGGGTGTAGGAGCAGATGGTTATTCTACTATGGCAGAACTACGTCTTACGGTAAATGTGCGCTATGTGAACAATAGCAATCACAATGAGGACTTGAAAGACAGACAGTTCACTGCCAGCAGAGAATACAATGCGAGTCAGCAGTTATCCAGTGTCCAAGAAGAGCTGGTAAAACAAATGATAGACGACATCGTAGACCAGATATTTAATGCTACGTTAGCCAACTGGTAATGCTTATGATGAATTTGCCACTTGCACAATGGATAAAACGCCCTGAACTGCTTAATGCAGATACGCTTCTCTTACTGAAACAGTTGGTAGAAGAATATCCCTATTTTCAGACAGCCCGTTTACTTTATCTAAAAAATTTATTTCAGATAAATGCTCCAACATTCAAGGCTGAGCTGAAAAAGTCTGTGGTATATATATCGGACTTGAGCATCTTGTTCTATTATATAGAGAAAGAACAGTTCCAAGTACAAATACACGAAAAATCTGCTCCGGTATTGGAAAGTACAGGAGATCGTACATTGGACTTGATAGAACAATTCTTGCAAGGGAACTCGGAAGAAGAACTCTCTATGATGCCTATAGAGAGAGAATGTATTCCGGACTATTTCAATGTAATAGAAGAAGTCCCAGAAGTAACGGAAAATACTCCTTTGCCTTTGACAGGACAGACATTGATAGACAAATTTATCGCACAGACAGAGAATCAGCCACTGCTTGCTATGGAAACAGCTTCTGCTGTAGAAGAATCTACCTCTGTGATAGATACAGAGAATGCAGTGGTAGAAGAGGGCGAAGAAGAATATCTCACAGAAACATTGGCAAAAATCTATATAAAACAACACAGATATGAGAAGGCACTCGAAATAATAGAGAAGTTAGCCTTGAATTATCCGAAAAAAAACCCTTACTTTGCAGACCAAATTAGATTCTTAAAAAAAGTGATTATTAACGCTAAAACAAAATAAAAGAGTATGTATACATTCTTAGTCGTATTGATGGTACTATCGGCAGTACTGATGTGTTTCGTAGTGATGATACAAAACTCCAAAGGAGGAGGTTTATCTTCGGCTTTTGCTTCCTCAAACCAAATTATGGGAGTGCGTAAGACTACAGATTTTATAGAAAAAGCTACATGGGGACTTGCTGTATTTATGGTAGTGATCAGTGTTTTGACAGCACACACCTTGCCTACTTCTTCTACTACAGTATCAACATTGACAGAAGAAGCCTTGAAAGAGCAAAAAACCAATCCTCTTACTAATCCGGCAGGCTTAGGTACTCCTGCACAAACACCATCTACGGATACTACAGCAAACTAAGCTTTGTATAAAGAATATAGGATAAAAACAAAACCGGCTCCTATCCCCAAAAGATAGAAGCCGGTTTTGTTTAAGAAGGATTTAGTGAGAGTATTATAACCTTTTTAATGCTTGCTTGATGGCTTGCTCTACTGTAATCATAGGATCTTCTGCAAAAATGGCTTGCAATACTTTTTGGGAAGGGGCAGGTGCAAAGCCAAGCATAGTAAGTGCAGATAGGGCTTCTTCATAGACAGGGCTTTTGGCACTATTGTGGATATTCCCTTGTGCTACAGGAATACTGCCTTCTAAACCTAAACTGCCTATCTTGTCTTTGAGTTCCACTATGATGCGTTGTGCTGTTTTCAGCCCTATGCCTTTCACAGTTTTGAGTAATTTTTCATCTCCCGAACTAATTACGTGGCAAAGCTCGGTAGGAGAGAGAGCGGAAAGAATCATTCTGGCTGTATTCCCTCCTATACCGGATACACCAATGAGCAGTAAGAATAAAGCTCGCTCTTGTTTCGTACTGAAACCGAATAATACGTGGGCATCTTCTCTGATGACTTCGTGTATATGTAGCTTTATTTCTTGCTTGCCTTGTATGGCAGAATAAGTATTGAGAGATATTCCTACAGCATAGCCTATTCCGGCTACTTCTATCACAGCTTCTGTTGGGCTAAGTTCGGCAAGTTGTCCTTTTATATAAGTAATCATATTTATTGCTGTCTGTTTTTGTTTTTTCTATAAAGAGATAAACCCGTAAACACAACTCCTAAACCGAGTATGATAAGAGCTATGTAAGCTATAGTTTCTGTGGTTTGCAGTGTCTTAGGATAAAAAGAGAAGACAATGGTATGCTTTCCTGCCGGTACATTTATAGCACGTAGCACATAGTTGGCACGAATATGTGGGGCAGGAACACCATCTATTTCGGAAGTCCAGCCGGGATAATAGTTCTCTGAGAAGACTACGGTTCCATCTTTAGGAGAAGAAACCTCGTAAGTCAGTTTGTTGGGAGCATATTGTGTAAGAAGAATATATTGGGTACTATCTATAGTGGAAGGGACTAACTGCTCGTCTTTTTGTTGAGGTTCTCTTACTACGACAGTTTTTCGTGGGTCTATCTGCAATAGTGTACTCATTTCCTCATCTGCATTGTTTACAGTTTTTACTTCGGATACGAACCACGCATTGCCCATCGCATAAGGGTTTTGTAGAGGTATGGTACTGTTACCTTGTAACGGGAAGATGAAGTAACGTGCATTGAGCATATTCAGTATAGAAAATGCTGTTGGGTTCACTTTACTCATATCTCCTCCCGCAGTACTTACCTCTTGAAACAGTCGTTGCATAGCAGGCTGAATAGCGTGTTCTATCAGTTCTTGATAACGTCTCAATTTGGCTGCATGATATCCTCCAATGCTCTTGTGGAAGTAGGCGGTATTATTCTCATTGAAAGTATTGCCGGCTAAGTTCAATACACGATAGTGAAGGGTTTTGTCTTGCAAAATTTCTTTGTCTGTGGTTGTAGGTTGTAACACGCTTAATCCTTCTTGTTTGTTTACAAACAGTTCATCATAGAGATAACGCTTGTTTACTGTCCACATATCTACCAAGCAGAGTACTGTAAGTGCACCGATAAGCCAAGTAGCGCGTATCTGTCCTTTTTTATAAGTATATAATAATGCCAGTCCAATGAGTATCACTATGACACTGCGCCAAGCATCTGCAGTAAAGATGGCTCTGCGCATTTCTTCCAAATTCAGTAGTACAGGAGCTAAGTGTTCTTGTGGTAAATTCTGCTGCAGTGCCTGTAGCTCTGAGGTAGAAATGTATTGTCCAAAGAAGAGATCGGGTGCAACAGCAAAAATCAGTGCCATACCCAAAGTAAGTGCTGTACTTATCAGTAAGGCTTTTTTCTCTTTCCAAACCTCTGTAGGGCGTTCTATAATTTCTCTAAGAGCCATAAGTGCCAAAAGAGGTATGGTAAATTCCGCTATCACAAGGATAGAAGACACAGCGCGGAATTTGCTGTACATAGGTATATAGTCTATAAAGAAGTCTGTGAGAGGCATAAAGTTCTTACCCCAAGATAACAGGATAGAAAAAACAGTGCCTGCTATGAGTGCCCATTTAAGTGAACCGCGCACAATAAAACAGCCTAATACAAAAAGGAAACAAATGAAAGCTCCTACATATACAGGACCGGAAGTGCCGGGTTGTTCTCCCCAATACTGCCCTAATTGGCTGTATAATCCTAAGTAAGTAGGATTGGCTTTGGCTATTGCTGTTTCATTTTGAGATAGAGGGACAGAGGCTCCTCCTTTTACATTGGGAACAAGGAAAGACCATGTTTCTCCTATACCATAGCTCCAAGCTGTGATATAGGCTTTTTCTGCACTCATACCATCTATGGTCTGTGCCTCTGTAGAGGTAGTGGTAGTCAGTTCACTTTTTCCTCGTGTGCTTTCTTTGCTGTACTCATAGGTGTGATAAAGTGTAGAAGCATTGAGGGCTATCCCTATTATTCCCGCTACGAGCAAATTACCTGTAGCTTTGAGAAAGCCTTGTATCTTGTTTTCCTTGTATGCCTTTACCCCGAAAGCAATTGCCATAAAGAGCATCACATAGAGGAAGTAGTACGTCATTTGTATATGGTTGGACGCTATTTGCAGGGCTGTAAAGAAGCTTAAAATGACACTGCCCAATAAGTATCTGCCTCTATAAGCCCATACCATACCTGCAATGGTCGGAGGTATGTATGCCAATGTGAGGAGTTTCCAAATATGCCCTGCGGCAATAATAATAAAAAAGTAAGAAGAAAAAGCCCAGACGATAGCACCAAGCATTGCCAGCCAAACCTTAAAATTGAAAGCTCTCAATAGAATATAAAAGCCCAATAGCATAATGAAAACGTACCATACGTACGTAGGCAAAAAGAGATGATATAAGTTGGCTAAAAAACTGAGAGGCTCCATAGAAGGGTAGCTCGGAGACATCTGATAGGTTGGCATTCCACCGAAAATAGCATTCGTCCATCTGCTATGTTCACCTGTTTGAGCTTGATAGTTCTGCGTTTCTTGTCCTGCACCGATACCTGCGATGGCATCATGCTGCGTAAGAATACGAGATTCTACAGTAGCCGGATAGAAATAAGCGAAAGAAATAATAGCAAAAAAGAGGATAACCAATGCCTCAGGCAGTAGTCTTTTGATAGAATTGGGCATAACTTAAACTTTTATATCTACGATATTTAGAAGCACAAAGATAGTACAATACCCACTGAAACCTTAACTTTGTGCGCAAAATAAGTACTTAGATGAAAATAGGAATTATAACAGCTATGTCTTCTGAGCAGAAGCAACTGGCACAACAATTACAAGATATTACAGAAGAGCAAGTAGGGGCTTATCATTATATACATGGTAAAATAGCCAATGGAAACACCGTAGTACTTACTCAGTGCGGTATAGGAAAAGTCAATGCCTCTGTAGGAGCTACGCTCTTGATAGAAAAATTTGCGCCGGACTGTGTCATCAGTACAGGAGTAGCAGGAGGTATTGATACTTGCCTCAAAGTGATGGACGTGGTAGCCAGTGCGCAAATAGTACACCATGATGTGTGGTGTGGGGAAGGTAATGCTTATGGGCAAGTACAAGGTTTTCCCCTCTTCTTCACCGCAAGCGAAAAACTATTGGAGTGCGCTATGCAGATAGATACAGAAACTGCCATTCATGGAGGACTAATCTGTAGTGGTGATAAGTTCATCACATCAAAAGACGAACTAAAGGAAATTAAAAGACAGTTTCCGGAGGGGTTGGCTGTGGATATGGAGTCTGCCTCTATCGCACAGATTTGTCATATCTATAAGATGCCTTTCATCAGTTTCCGTATCATCAGCGATACTCCGGGAGCAGAAAAACATTGGGATCAATACACCAATTTTTGGGGAGAGATGGCAGACCGTTCTTTCATAGTTACAAAGACTTTTTTGGAAGCTTTACCCAAGCAACTATAATGATTAACTCAAACATCAAACGTATTCAATATGAAAAAAATACCCAGCTTTACTATAGATCACTTACGTATGGTACGTGGCATCTTCGTTTCTCGCAAAGATTATGTGGGACAAGAGGTCATCACTACTTTCGATGTGCGTATGAAAGTACCGAATGCAGAACCGGCTTTGGGACAGGGAGCTATTCATAGTATGGAACACTTGATAGCTACATTCTTGAGAAACCACCCTACGTGGAACGATAAAGTGATTTATTGGGGACCTATGGGGTGTCTTACGGGAAATTACCTCATCTTGGCAGGCGACTTACAGTCTACAGATGTAGTAGATTTACTGAAAGAGGCTTATAGTTTTGTGGCAAATTACGAGGGCGAGATACCTGGAGCTACACCCAAAGACTGTGGAAACTATCTGCTACAAGATCTTCCTATGGCACGTTATGAGGCACGCAAGTACTTGGAAGAAGTTTTATTGCAATTAAAAGAGGAGAATTTACACTATCCTGTTTGAGAAGACAAGAGATAAACTATATCTTTGTGTAGCAAAGGTAGTAAGCAGGTCTGTCGCTGGTATCGTAGGATACAAGAGGAAAGTCCGGGCAACACAGAGCGTCCTACTTCTTAACGAGAAGCTATCCGCAAGGGTGGAGTAATGTAGAAGAAAATAACCGCCGGCATTTGTGTGTTGGTAAGGGTGAGAAGGTGAGGTAAGAGCTCACCAGTCGCATGGTGATATGCGGGCTGTACATCTTAGGAGTTGTAAGGTCATGTAAACCGACGTTAAAGAGGGTTGCTCGCCCCATGTCGGAGGGTAGACCGCTAAAGCTTATTGGTAACAATGAGTTTAGATAAATGACAGACATTTCAAGAGTGAAATACAGAACCCGGCTTACACGCTTACTACCTTTGTTTTTTCAATATCTCCCATACCTATATGAAGTATCAAGACATCATTCGCTTCTTAGAACAAACCATTTGGACTATTCGTGCCTCTCAAGTAAAACCTTGGCTTTGGCATTTCTATAGTTTATTGAAAGTTATTTTACTGGCTGTCAAACAGTCCGGAAAAGATAAACTCTTTATACGCGCTTCTGCGCTTACCTACAATACAGCATTGTCTACAGTCCCATTTTTGGCAATACTTTTTGCCGTGGCACGTGGATTCGGATTGGAACCTGTATTGGAATCTTATTTCAGATCCGAAGTGGGAACAGAAGAGGCAGATGTTATGCTGGGGTGGATCAATTCTTATCTCTCCCATGCACAGAATGGTGTTTTCGTAGGAGCCGGTTTCTTTGTACTTATCTGGGCTCTTTTTATGCTGATTTCCAATATAGAAATGAGCTTTAATGATATTTGGCAGGTACGTACGGCACGTTCCGTATATCGTAGATTCACAGATTACTTCTCTATGTTTTTATTGTTTCCTTTATTGTTGGTAACTTATAGTGGGGTAAGTATTCTTATGACTTCTTATGTACGGGAATTATTAGGTTTTGAACTTTTGGCTCCTTTTTTGCAGTTCATACTGAAGGCTGTTCCTTTCTTCCTTATTTGTGCCATCTTTTTGGGCTTATATATTTTTATCCCTAATACCCGTGTGAAAATGAAGTACGCACTTGTGCCGGCTGTGCTTACAAGTGTTGCTTTTTTATGCTTCCAATACTTATATGTCCATACACAGATTTGGTTCTCCAGTTATAATGCTATTTATGGTAGTTTTGCTGCTATTCCTCTGTTTTTACTTTTTATGCAAGTGTCTTGGACTATATGTTTATTTGGAGTAGAGCTTTGTTTTGCTTCTCAAAACTTACCTTATTATACCTATAAGACAGAGACGGAAAATATCAGTAGGCAGACATATGATTTTTGTTGTGCTATTGTATTAAGTCATATCTGCAAGGCATTTTATCGAGGTGAGTCGGCACCTACTATTGCAGAGTTGAGTATGAAGCATTGGATTCCTATCAGACTGACCAATAGGATAGTAAAAGACCTTTTGGATATAGCTTTGATAGCCTCTATCACTACACAAGATAAACAAGAAGAGCAGGCATTTCTGCCTGCTATAGATGTGCACAGACTTACGCTGGGAATGCTGTTAGAAAGACTGGATAGAAAAGGCTCCAGCAATGTAGGTGTAAAAGCCGAAGACTATTCCTTGCTGAAAGAACGCCTTATAGAAATGAGATTACCACAAAAAAGTTCTACAGAAGACTTCCTCTTGAAAGATTTATAATGGTAACTGTTATCGTCAGAAGAGATAGGTAAGTCTTGAATTTACCGGGAAGTAGTTTTTGCTATATCTTACGTTTTATACTTGCTAAAATAACAGATTTATTTCCTGCATTTTTTCTTTTCTCTCACGGTATTCTGAACCAATGTTGGTAGCGAGCGTTTGCTATCGTGGTAGCAAGGCTTCTTTTCGTGATACGGAGCATATCTTATCACAGTAGCGAGCATATCTTATCAATACCCCTGCCGAAAGGGTTCTATAGTTGGTTTTTTCTATAGCCAAGCGGAATATGGCTATTTGTAAAATAAGCAATGAATTTAACGTAAAAATGTGGGGAAAACATTCTATAGTCTTTGCACATTCGGAATAAAGATATGTCTCTGTGCATAACAAAATTGAGACTATAGATTTAGATCTCATATCCGGACTGATTCACACAAAAAAAGACTTATGAATGAATATCATAAGTCTTTTCTGATTATAGAGAGAAATCTTTTACTCAATTTTATCCGATTTCTCTATTGCCGAAATATTATTATTCTAAGTGATATATGGGGACGAATAGAAGGTTTTTAAAAGACTCTTTATCAGTGATTTTTTACTGTAGTCTGATGAAAGATTATTTATGGGATAGAATTTTCTTTCTCAATTTACTCCCATAAATCCATTTAATGATACTTTTAGGCATTAGTCTAAAAAGTAAGCGGCTGATGGGATAGATATAAGCAAAGGTAAAGAGCCCGTGTAATCTGTAAATACCATTCATATAAATCTGAAATTCATTGAATGCTTTTTTTCTGCTTCTTCTTTTGAAAACATCTCCTGCTAATCTGAAGTATATCGTGATATCCGAGATATTACTGATTTTATATCCGTTGCTAAGGACATCAAACCAAAGAGCTATATCCTGACTCATTCTAAAACGTTCATCGTAACTGATGCCCGAATCAAAAATTTTTCTACGCATCATAACTGTAGGATGGGCTAAAGGGGAGGCTTTGCAGATGTATTTCCCCATTTTCTCAGGATCCTCAGGATAGTATCTGATATTAAGACAGTCATTCTTATCGTTAAATTCTTGGAGAGCTCCTCCCACTACATCAATATTGGAATTATGGAGTAGAAAGTTTCGTTGGAGTTCAAACCTCTTTGGGTGAGAAATGTCATCACTATCCATTCTGGCAATTAATTCACCCTGTGCATATTTAAGACCTTTATTCAGAGATTTTGTCAAACCAAGATTTGTTTCATTCCTACAGACGACAAAGGAGGAGCCGAGAGAGGCTTGCCATTTATTGATGATTTGATCCAACTCCGGTGTGAGAGAACCATCTGCTATAAGTATAATTTCAAATGGTTTATAAGTTTGATCATCCCAAATGCTTTTCAATGCCTTTTCAAGATAATCGGGTTGTTCCGCTTTATAGACGGACATTAAAACAGATATTTTCATATAAGAGAGCCAATAGCGACTTAATAATTTTTCTATGATGAAGTGAACCCTATTACAATTTAATGTTCAACTCTTTTACTGCCGATGCAAAGCAATTTCCTAATTCAAAATCGAATGTATCTGGTGTGTACTGTACATATCCGCTCCAAGGATAGAAAGTAATCTCTCCGAAAACAATAACTCCGTTGAGGTTATACCAATCTATTCTGGCAAATGGAAAAGCTGCCGATAATTTTTCGGACAGGGAAATCATTTCTTTGATATTTGGAGGGAGTACCGGGGGGGTATCAAAGGTCTTATGATCACTCTTTACATATGATAAAAAATTCAGGTTTTTATCCCAAAAACCTCTTCTATGGTCTGAATACCGATTTTTATCTACCCATAGATATTGAAATTTACCATTGAAACATAAAAATTTATAGTCATCTATAGATCCATCTTTGTTATTTGAATCCTCTAAATACTCCTCTACAATGATCCGAGAATTTGTAGCACCTGTATATGCCCATTCACGACTGATGTTTTCATAGCGTTTATGTCTCCACCCATTAATTTTCTGAATGACGTCCTTTATATTTATGCTATGCTTGTCTTGACAAATAAAAATATTATCACCATTTCCACCATCAGTCGTTTTAATAACAAATCTTTGAGGTAAAGAGTTGAAATCTATTTCTTTAGCGTTGTCGCAGACCTGATAAAGTTTATTGAGATACTTGTCATTACCAATCTGTTTTTTTACGAAATCTCGTACAAGGTATTTGTCTGTACATTGAGGCATTTCTGCGTTTCTATAATAAGCTTTATACCATTGTATCCACTCTGTAAATCTCTGTGGTTTATTTAGATCTAACCACCGATGTAGTTTTACGAAATATTGTGCTCGTAGCATTATCCCATTCGGGATAAAGCGGAGCGTATTAAAGATTGCGTATTTAAGTTTTTTGTTCATTTTCTGAGAGTTGTAAGATCGTGAGTCTTGATTTTTTTAGTTCTTAAAGCCATCTCTTAAACCTCTAAATATACTTTTCATATATTGTAAACGATTAGATGGAATCACTGTATAATATAGTAATTTCAGTGGCAATTTCTTCAGATTTAATTTCCTCCAATATCGGGGAGTGTATTCTTTATTTATAAGCCATAATAAATTCCTAATTTGAAAATATAGCCTAAAGGGTGATGATATATTCATATCCCGTCCTAAAAACTTTTTATACTGTCCCAGCTCGTGTTGAACTTCAGCATCAAGTAACATTATGATTTTTAGATGATGATAAAAACGCGCTTTCCAGCACCAGTCCTGTTCTACAAAGTCTATAAAGAGATTTTCATCATAAAGTCCTACTTTGTGAAAATTCTTCAAGGGCATAAAAGAGCAAGATGAAATTACACTATGCATTTCATAGTATAATTGCTCTTGAGCTATGATGTTATCATTGTAGACATACTTCTTTTTAGTATGCCTGTTTATCGGTATTGGTCCAATCGCTCCTATATCTATTTTCTCTTTCAGATCGTTATATGCATATAATAATTTTTCTACTAAATTATTCGGCATAACACTATCCTGATCACTGAATATAACGTATTCAAAGTTTGCATCAAAAAAATGTTTAATTCCGATGTTTTGAGCTGCCGCTATACCTATATTCTTTAATAGCGGGATATAACGCACCTTACCTATATTCTCAAATTGTGCAGAGCTATCAATAGATGAATTATCAATTATGCAGACTTCGTCAACCTGTGGAGTTAAGGCTTCTAAACCTTCTTTTAATAAATCCCAATCAGGGTTGTACAAAATAACTATTGCTCCTATCATAATAAAGATTTATAAACATTCATATGTTGTTGCGCACATTTTTCCCAAGAGAAAGCAGAAACCCGTTCCAGACCTTTAGACGCATATAGTTTCCTGACTTCTTCACTATTTAAATACTGTTCAAGAACAGACGCAATACTTTCAATATCATTGGGGTCAAAATACAAGGCTGCATCTTCTGCTATTTCGGGGAAGCAAGATGCATTGGCCAGTGCTGTTGGACACCCATATATCATAGCTTCCAATATAGGCATTCCGAATCCTTCGTAAGTTGAAGGAAATACGAAAAACAGGGCATCTCTGTATAATCTTGCTAAAGTAATTTCATCTGCCAAAATGACTTTTAATCTATTCTCGATTTTAAGCTGCTTAAGCATCTTTAGTTCCTCTGTAGAAAACTGTGAACGAGTACATATAATATTTACCTCAGGATATCTGTGAGCTATTTTCCCAAAAGCGTGAACAAACATCTTGAAATTCTTAAACGCATGTCTCATTCCTACGTACAGAATGTATGGAAAGTCTACTACTCTTGACTTGTGCGTTGGATCTAATGGGATTTTTGATACACCATGATGAATGACCTCTATTTTCTCAGGCTTAATATCAAAAAACTTCAATAGATCATTTTTGGTATTTTGACTTATTGCAATTACTTTATCCGCTCGACTCAGTGATTTTTTTTGCAAATTCATCATTCGTTCGTTATAATTACTTTCCGTTAGAAAGTTGACATCGTGATAGGTCGTAACCATAGGTTTGTTGCCTAAAGCCGGAATACAATAATCATCAAAATTTGTCTGATGAAATATATCAAACTGCCCTTGCCTTATCTTATATAGAGAATATATCTTACCAAGTTCAGACATTATTCTGCCCTTTCCCCTGAATTCTACATTGGGGAAGAAGGGTATCGCCTTAAATAATGAATAATGTTTTACATACTCATTATTTGATAGCCAAGCTGAAATATCACGTGTTTCTTTGGGCATTACATTGATAATTTCTGCAAAATATTTTGATACACCTCCAAATCTTTGGGATGAAAATATCTGATGATCAAATAGAACTTTCATAACGCTATTTGCTTTGTTCAAAAATCTGTAATTGAATTTGTTTTCGTTCCTCATAATTATCTGTATCCCACAGTATATTTTCATATTTCGCAGCTGGTGAGATATTTGCAGCATATATTTTTAGGAAGACAAATAAGAATGAAGTGATGTAGATGATTTGTCTCTCTCTGAAATGCAGATCAATAATAATCTTTGGATATAAAATCCAATAACTAAACATAAAGAGAGTAGGTATTCTTTCTACCAAGACTTGTATCTCATAGAAGAATAAGAACGAGGTATAGTATAACCAGAAACAGTTATAAAATATGATGTTGCTTTTATGCTGTTGGACTAATTTGTTATATAGGAGTGTAAATGTGATAATAGAGAAAGTTCGTTCGATATATCCTAATGATATGGCTTGAGCTGCTTCGTTATTTCCTACGCGACCAGTCAATTTATCCATAAATGATATAGCTTGAAAAATACTCAAAGAATTTACAAAGTCGTTTATGACACTTATTTTTAATAGGAATATCGCATTGGCTACAATAATTCCACCCCATTTTATCGTTTTGGGAATTTCTTTATGAAGTACAAAGTACAATGGAATATAGACTATAGAGGAGCTGTGGAATGTCATTCCCAATATGTTTAGCAGCATATATGGCAGTAATTTCCGCTTTTCCAAATATGGTAATGACAATAAGAACAGATCAATAGCTTTAATATTTCGATATAGGTTGAATTCTATTAATAGCCCATTGAATGCCATAAAGAAAATTAAGGGTAGGATTCTACTACTTGTATATCGTTTGAAGACAAAATTAAAAACAAGCAGATCAATGAGTGTACTTATAAATATCCACCCAAAATAATCAGGAATTATAGTTTTAATAATACTGGAATAAACAATAAATCCTGGCTCAAATAAGATGTCTGTAAATGTGTATTTGGTTATATTAAAAATATCTGGGAGCTTCTTGTAGAATGGATAGTAACTGATAAAATCAGAGTAAATATGACCTCTACACCCTATAAAGAGCAATAATACTACAAAAGATATTCTACGTGCCGAACTGATAGATATTCCACATCTTATCTTTTTACATTCGCACTGGTATAAAAAGAATAATACAATAGTAATTATAATATATGGAATAGCATTCATCTTAAAAAACAATTTATTTACGGCACATCAGTTTTCCATCACGTAACCCTTTTTCTATCACTTTCACTTGCTCTTTAGAAAATACGTATGGCATTCTCATCATTTTATATAACCATTTGTAGGTAAATGTTAGTTGTTTTTGTGGAAATGAGAAGTTTTTGTGGATAAAATATATGCTATTCCTGGCTAAATGGTATATCGTAAAATCACTTAATCCACCTCCTGTACTACTACTTTCTTTATGCTTTAAGGTAGAATGAGGTATATATATTAAAGTTTCTTTATTCTGCATGACAGCTCTCCATACAAAATCAGAATCGTCATAATATACAAAATACTTTTCGTCCATTAAGCCGACTTTGTAAAATACATCGCTTCTGATCAGCATAAAGCAAGTAGGAGCATAGTCCATCTTGCAGACTTTATTAAATTGACCGTTATCAACTTGATTATAACCTATATGCTTCGTACTGCCTTTGATTTGTGAAAATCTACCTCCTGCACACCAAATGCGTCCTGTATCGTAAAAATAGATTTTAGGCACAGCCATAGATGCTCCGGTTTCGTTCAAGCCATCATACAAAACCTGCACTGTATCCGGATTGAGTACTATATCATTATTAGATAACAGTACATATTCACAACGATCTGCCAAAGCATTAATTATACCAATGTTATTGCCTTTGGCAACTCCCCAGTTTTCATTCTCTGCAAATATTTTTGTTTCAAATGATACATTTTGAGCGAGTTCATTGCATAATGCCAAGGAATTGTCCTGAGATGCATTATCTATTACATATAATTGAAAATCCTTAAAGGTCTGCTCGTCTAACGATTTGAAAAAGTCTTCAAGAACCTTCTCACTATTATATAAGACCGTTACAATTCCTATTTTGCTCATCGTGTTTAATCTTTAGCGTTTCATTATCTCATTTATTTTTGTAGCATCTCCATAAATACAAGGCGAGTCGTATGGGCGATCCGGGAATGCTCCATAGTCTAACTGGATATTCAGATTATGTTCTTTAATAAATGATTCTACTTGCTCTGCCAAACTTATTGGTGTACCTGTGCAACAATTGATGATTCCTGTTATATCTGTTTGAGTAATTGTTGCAGAAATGAGGGACGCAAGTTCATTTACTTTTATGAAGTCATATTTGTTTTTTCCTGTTGTAAACGGGAATGTAGTTTTACCTTCTTCTGCTGCATTAAGGAGTTTGCAAAATATGGAGTTGTTCTTTTTGTCATCGCCTAAGATATAAAAACAGCGTAACCATTGTAATATAACACCATTTTGATTGCAATATTGTATCATACTACGGCGTAAAGCATCTTTTGCAATGCCATACATAGATGTCGGATTACAAGGTGTATTCTCATCTATCGCACCTTCCCAATATCCTACTTCGTGCATTGTTCCCATAACAGCCAAATGTTTCAGTCCGCCGTTAATCATCTTTATTAGAAAATTATAATGTGCAGACAAATCACCCATTTGGGTATCAGCATTATGAACAAACCCATTACGCCACGCCATATGCAAACAGACATCAGGAGAGCCTAATTCTTCAAAAATATTTTCACTTGAAATGTTGAATAAATTGAACTCTTTTTTTTCTGCGCGTGAATCTATATCTGGTGTATTAATATCACAAGCTATAACCTCAATACCTTTGTCTAATAATGAAGTGACGATATGCCTCCCGATATAGCCATTGGCACCTGTAACTAATATTCTCATAATATCTAATGTTTTATTCTTCTAAATGAATGATCTGTCTGGATTGGTTTTGAGATGAGTGTCAAAATACTATATAAAATGCCTATGTGCCCCATCAAACTCATAGATTAGATTCCTAGGTCTTTCTGCAATTTTTTTTGCGGGTATACCGGCAACGACAGAATACGGTTCTACATCTTTGGTAACTACCGATCCGGCACCAACAACTGCACCCTCCCCAATATTAACGCTATGAAGGATTGTTACCCTTGGTCCAATCCAAGCTCTATCTCCAATAGTAACAGGTCCGGTATGATCTGGATTACAAGCAAAATTAGGATCTCTATAATCATGTTGTAACGTCCAAATTTCAACACCAGAGGAGAAATTAACATTTTGACCTATGTCTATTCCACGTCGGGCATCTAACATTGCATTATCGCCTATTATGGTTCCTTTTCCTATTTTTAAACCTTTCGTATTCCTAATTTCGCATCCCTTATAAATAATAACATACTTGTCTAAAGAAATTCTATATATTCGTCTATAAATAAACATTCTTATGTGCATAGATGGGATATATCCTACTAGCCATAATAAATAGTCACACAAAAAATTGTGAATAATAAAATATACTTTTCTTATTATTGTCTTCATTGGATTGAGCTACTTAAAAAGTTACCAAATTTGTCTGTCTTTTCCCATTGTTTTGAATCAAAATTGTATCTCTTAATTATAATAGCTGGAGCACCAACAGCAATACAATAATCGGGAATATCTTTATTTACAACAGAATTTGCACCTATAACACAATGCTTACCGATAGAAGCCCCAATTATACACACATGCTCACCGATCCACGAACCTGCTCCAATATTAACAGAGTTTTTTTGTAATATCTTTTGTCTTATAATGGGTGTATTGATGTCTGTAAACGAATGTAAGTTATCTGAGATAAAAACAAAATTGGCTATTAATACATCTTCTTCTATTGTAATATTGTGAGTTGCGTAAATGTGAGCAAAATCACCAATTATTGTACCTTTACGAATGATTAATTGTGGTGTTAAACCAGTTGAAGGGGTTGCTCCTAACCATGATTTATAATGTATCTCAACGTTTGCATCTAAATATATATTCTCTGCACCGTTAATTCGTAGTGGAGAGTCTATATATGAAGAGAAAGATATTCTTCCAAATTGGGGTTTATAATAAATAAAGTGAATTATTTGCGATAGGACTCTAAATACACGTCTTATTTTCATTGTCTAATTTTATTTTATCCAAAAACCTTTTGCTGACTGATTTAATATTTTATTTACTTGAATGTTAAATATAATTGCATATGTCAAATTTATAAATATCATTGAGACTAATACACCGTAGGCACCAAAATGTTTTCCTAATAATAATGACAATGGAATATGCACACACATTCCTATTACATCTATTATTGTTTGTAACTTAATTGTTCCCATTCCTACGATAAGAGTGCCATTAAGATTCATCCAGCAATAGACGATAACATATAAGGCGACCATAATTGTCATTTGCAGTGGAATATAAACTTCATCTCCTATCCAAATGCTGTATACGGTCTGAGAAAAAAGCACCATTATAACATTACATACTGCAGACAAGAGAAATATTTTTGTCATTTTCCGCCTGACATTTTTCATCCAATTAAAATCCTGTTTTACGTAGGCATCAGTATATGCAGGCCACAATGGTGCTGTAATAATGGTATATAACATCATTGAGATATTCATATACTTATATGCAATATTATATGTTGTTACATCTAATGGAGAGGAAAGATTTGAAATCAATATATTCGTTGATTGATAAAGAACAACTACCTGTATGTTGATAATGAAAAATTTGTACCCAAGATTAAACAAATCACCTACCAGACGTTTATCAAAGTATTTTATACTTGGGGCAAGATTCTTGTATTTCCCATTAAATAACACATAACTGGCTATAATAGTTACCAAAATAGGCATTGCAGAAATCGAAAATGCCAAAGACAATAATGACGCAGGTACTGTTTTGGTTAGAATGAAAATAATGATTAATGATAAGAACTGCCCAATAACAGTAAATGAACTTGATAATGCTACTTTTTGGAAGGCGGCTATAACAGATACAATAACATTTACGACCATTTGTAAGCAGAAAAATGCTATCATAACATACATTACCCGTTGTATCTCTATATTGTATATGATATCAACATTAAGTAATTCAGACCAGTTAATAAAAGGGATTATACATTCTAGTAATATACAAATAGGAACAAATATGATTAACATCATTATGTATGTAGTAGATACTAATGCTTTTCCCTTGTTCCAGTTTTGGTATGCAATGGCCTCAGTAAGTTTATTCTTCAAACCCTGAGTAAAACCTATATCAAGGAAGCCCAACCAAGTCATTATTGATGATAAAGTTAGCCATACACCATAGAGCTCTGCCGATACATAGCCAATAGTAAGAGGTACAAGCATGAAACTGATCATTATGCTTATACCTCTCAATAGAATAGAAGAGATAATATTCTTTTTAACAGCATGAGACCTTTCTGTTCCTGAAAATCCCCGTCTTACTATATTATTGAACTTGTCGGCAAATTTGGATAGCATAAATCCTATTATATAGTTTTTTCTTAATCTTTAATCTACTTTGAAATTGTAAGTGTACATCTCTACTCATAATTAAACCCTTCAATATCCTTCTTAATCAAAAGATTGTCATATTTGTACTTTAATAAAAGTGAGTCCTATGATTGTCCTTAATAGACTTATAAGACTCTATTGAGATATGCAGGCGTCGTTTGTCTTTATTTTCCCTTATACATCTCCTCGTAGTACTTTTCGTACTCACCGGAGGTGATATTTTCCAACCATTCTTGATTATCAAGGTACCAACGTACAGTTTTTTCTATACCTTCCTCAAATTGGAGAGATGGTTCCCAACCGAGTTCTTTCTGTAGCTTAGTGGAATCTATAGCATAGCGAGCATCGTGTCCGAGACGGTCTGTAAC